>JAFLKA010000343.1 GCA_022712735.1 Marinosulfonomonas sp.
CCCGAGGGCCAACGATCACATCAATCTCACTGATAAACTCCGCTGAGTACTCCATGGAGAAACTCCTTTCCAAACTACAGGAAAGAACTGAATCGCAGATCGCTACCTCAAGCGTAAGGTGGGTACGGGACAACGCTTACCTTCAAACCAGCTTCACCAAACTTCTGATAGGCATCGCGCCATCTGTAAAAGCTGGACTTGCCCACGCCAAAATATCGACATGCCTTGCGGGCATTCCCGATCTTCTCGGCGTGCTGCAGAACTCTAAGCTTTCGCTGAATCTCTCGTTCTTCGTTTGGCATCAAAACTTCCTCCACCCTGATTCAGGGAATTTATAGGAAGTGTCCCGAGAGTCCGTACATATCTACACCAAATACTCTGACGACGGACACCTCCACACACGCTTGCGGTGGCACTGAAGTCCAGTCAAATTGACACGAACGGCCCTTTGCTGACATCTATCACTCCATTGAGTGCTGCGTTGCGGCTCTGGAACCAAAAACTCTGACGACGGACACTGAATAATTACCAGGGCTTCCATGATGATGTCGGGATTTTCGAGGATTGCCTCGTAAACCAACTCTTTAACCCTAGCCTCACTCAGATCTTGGGCGAAAGATGTGTGGGGACGGTCATGAGCACCGCGGCGAAAATAGCCTTACCCGCATTGTTCATTGATTTGCTGCTTTCTGCAGGCGTTCTGCCTCGCTTCGTGTGGCTTGAAGTTCTTGTTGTCGCGCGGGCCATGTGGATTTGATATAGGCAAGAATATCCCAAATCTGCTGGTCGCTCAGTTGCTCGGAAAAACCCGGCATGCCGCTGTTAAAGTCGATGCCTTGGCTCGCAAGCGATTCTTTGCCACCGAGTTTGGTATAATTGAACAGCAACCCTTCCCCGTGATGCCAGGTGTGGCCGGTTTCATCATGGGGCGGGGCTGGCAGGAGGCCATCTTCTTTTGTGGATCGCCAGTCAGGTTCCCCTTCCAGGTTCGTACCATGGCACGATGCGCAGTTTTCCTGATACAGAACCTGCCCCGCAACTGCATCATCATTGCGGGTTTCTTCCATTGCTGTTTGGGCCGATGGTGTAAGCACAGTCCAGCCCAAAGTGATAATTGCGCCCAACCCTGTTATTGCGACAATAGATTTGTTCATGTGTTCACCTTTAGCCAGGTCATCATGCCGGAATCTGCGTGTGACAGCATGTGACAATGAAAAAGCCAATCCCCCGGGTTGTTCGCCATAAAGGCAATTTCCCGGGTATCACCACCAAATGTTAGTAGCGTATCACGCAGTGGCCCAAGTGTGCCGTCTTTCAGCACTTCGCGAAAGTGCATGCCATGCAGGTGCATCGCGTGAGGGAAAACCGTGTCGTTGAATATCTCCAAACGAACGGTTTGACCAAGGTCTGCTTCCAGCAAGGGGGTTTCGGTCATGCCGATAATCCCGTTAAAAGCCCAGAACTGGTTGGCCTGAACCAGGCTTTGGAAGGTTTTACGCTCGCCTTGCAGAATAGCGGCGTCCAATGACCCCATCGCGCCGCCGGCCATGTTCAAACGGGAGCGCAGGGCACCCTCCAGACCTGTAACTTCCTGATCGGGGTTGGGGGGCAGCGGTAGCGGCATTCCCCTTCGCGTCCGCGTGCCCAAAGCAAGCACGGAAAACGCGACCTGTGAGACCCTTTTTTCATCATCAATGCGCAGCAAATGCGCGCTTTCCCCCACATCAGCGGTCACATCAACAAACAGATCAATGCGCTGCCCAGGGGCCAGCAGCAACTCTTTCGTTACGGGCTGCGGTGTCGGCAATAGCATCCCGTCCAAAGCAACGATCCAGCCCTCAAGGCCCGCCAGTTTCAAAACGAAAATCCGCGCATTGGCGGCATTGATTAGTCTTAAACGCAGTCGTTCATTTTGAACCACTGGCAACGAGAGCTGGTAACGCCCGTTGGTGGCCACAAAATTACCGCGACGCCCCGCATGGCTGCGATCATGGCGCGAGGTGAATTCAGGATCAATCTGCGCTGTGTCCGGATTAAGCAGCCAGTCATCCAGAACCAGAACCTCTTCGCGGTCCACATCTGCGGCATCGGCTTCCTCAACTATCAAGGCACCATAAAGCCCGCGCGCAACCTGTTCCGTTGAGCGGTTATGCGCGTGATACCAATATGTTCCAGCGTCCGGAACCTGGAAATCATAGTCAAAATTGGCCCCGATGGCGACAGCTTCTTGCGTCAGGCCAGCCACACCATCCATCGCATTATCACTGCGGATGCCATGCCAATGGATCGATGTCGCTTGCGGTAAGTTGTTTTGCAATGTGCGCTGCACGCGTTGCCCCTGAGGCAAACGGATTTCAGGGCCCGGCATTCGCCCGTCATAGCCCCAAATTTCTGTTTGAGGATAGCTGGGCGGTGCCAGTTGAACATCCGCCACCCGTGCTTCAATGGGCAAATACGCCCCGTTGGCGGCAAGCAGGTTTTGCGGAAGCCCGGCCATAGCACTGGCTGCGGCTGTTCCTAAAAAATGTCGTCTTGAAAGCATCATTCATTCTTTCCCTATCGGGCTGGGCAAAAGATATGCCCAGCCCGGATTTCAACCACCCTCGTGATCATCCAGCAGATATATAGCCATGGCTTTTCGATCTTCTTCACTCAGGAATTTTGTCCCTTGCAGAACGACTTCTCCCATTGTGCCGCCAAAGGCATCGCCTGACGGGGTAATCCCTGTTTTCAGGGCGTAGGCCAGATTACCGACATCCCACCCTCGCATTTCTAGCGTATCTTTGTTTATTGCAGGTGATTTTCCGCCGCCGGGCAATCTGTCATTTCCTTGAAAATGCTTGGTATCGGTTTCTCGTGCGCCGGCAAAATTGCGCCCCGTGTGGCAAGCTGCGCAATGCGCGGCCCCCTCGACCAGCAACCGCCCTCGGTTCCACAACACGCCATTTTCAGGAACCGGATCCGTGCGGGGTTCTTCCAGAAATGCTGCGCGCCAATATTTCAAACCCCAACGCTGATTGAACGGAAACGGGGTTTCGTGATCCGGTGCTGCTATCGCAACCGGTGGCACAGTTTGAAAGGCCGCCCAAAGGTCTGCGATATCCTGATCCGTAAAGTTTGAATAGAACGGATAGGTGAAGGTTGGATAATATGGCTCACCTTCGGGGGATACACCTTGCCGGACTGCTTGGGCAAAGTTTTCAATGCTCCAGTCCCCGATTCCGTGGATAGGATCAGTTGTCAGATTGGGCGGATAGAACGTCCCGAAATCTGTCTTTAGAGGTGCGCCGCCTGCCAGAGGTACACCCCCGCTTTCAAAATTCGTGTGGCAGGCAATACAGCCACTTGCGCGCGCCAGATAGGCACCACGATTGACATCGCCTGCGAGGGCTATCTTTTGTGGGATTTGGCCAATCCGCCATACCATCGACGCTGCTACAACGACACCACCAAAAACGGCAGCGGTCAAAATTCCTGTATATATTTTCCGCATTGCTACTTGGCCTCGGCCCGGAATTTTGTGTGGCAAGCCGAGCATGTTTGACTGACCATTGCGAAAACACCGTCTGCCGACATCTCGGAAAGTTCCTCCAGACCCATTGAGCTGGCCATCATTGGAGCGGTGCCACCCATCATAGTGCTGCCACCGCCCATCATGGAGCCAGTGTCAGTTTGCACCCCGTTCGACATCATCAAACCATTGCCGGCTGCCAGCGACAGCCCCTCTGAATAAAGGTGCAATTGTTCTGCCAGCGCACTAAACTCTTCCCAATCCTGCCACACGGTTTCCTTGGCTTCTGACGGCATACCGCCACTGCCGATCGGGAAAAGTTTTGTCAGCGATGCTCCTGCGTGTACCCGTATGGTTTCTGCCCCCTTGCGCACGGCTTCAGCATCATAGCTGCCTTCTCCCCGCATCATTGGGGCCAGAGCCTTTATAGTTTTGCCCAAAGCCGACATTCCATCCATACGTTCTTTGACGATGCCGGTTGCGCCACCATGTGCAAAGGCTGTGGCTGCAATCGCGCTTACCACTATTGCACCCAATACAATTTTCTTAGGTTTCATTACTCAAGTCCTTACATTTCCTGTTTTGAAGACGAACTAAACTCAGGAAAGGACTCGTGGCGGGGGTGGATCAAAGGACAGCAACCAGCCAGTGCGAAGGGTGGTATAAAAGTGAACGGATACATCGAAGCTGGTCGTTTTGGATAAGATGCCCGATGTGATCAGGGAAGCTATCTGTGTTGAACAATCCTGACCGGAATTCGAATGGCAATGGCTGCTGGTTTTAGATGGTTCATTCACGTGGCCTGTATCTACATATGCCGTACTATCAGTTGAAATGGCTATCGGGTCTGCGTTGCCATGTGCATTGGCAATTTCGGGAAACACAGCAACAGCCATCAGGGCGAACAAGAAGGTCACCAGAATAGAAAGCCCGCGTTTTTTTACCCAACCAAACAACATCAATTAATACCGTTTTCCTTTTGTAGTTCACGAACATACCGGGCGATATATTTCACATCCGCATTGGTCAGGCCCTCAACCGGCGGCATATTTCCGAATTTCCAGTGATGCGATCTTACGCCATTTTGGGCGGCAAGAACAAACGCCATATCTGAATGGTGGTTGGGCTCATAGATTTTATGAACCAAAGGTGGGGCAACACCATTTTGGCCCGCCGCATTTTCACCATGACAGGCGGCGCATTTTGCCTCAAACGCACGTTTTCCGATCTGCGCATTCGGCGACAACTCGGCCGGAAGAGTAACCGTTACAATCGGGTCACCCTGGGCGACCGATATTGTGTCAGGCGGAGTCATTGAATGACCTTGCGCAGCTTGCTGAGGCTCGGATTGCAGAAAGGTGAACGCAATGGCTGCAATCACCACAGATCCAAGACCGAATACGACTTTATTGTTCATTTACACTGCTCGATTTATTGGCGTTTCTGGGCTGGTGAACACAGGCAGGATTGCTAGATCAACTTGACCTGAGTGCCGACTTTTGCCAGCGCAAAGAGCTCCTCAATCTGGTTATTATAAAGCCCGATACATCCGTTGGATGACCTGCGCCCGATCTTGCGGGTGTCGTTGGTGCCGTGGATCCGGTAATATTGCCAACTTAGATACAGCGCATGTGTCCCGAGCGGATTGTCCGGCCCTGGCCCAACATAGTCCGGCCATTCCGGATTGCGCGCCTTCATCGACGCGGTTGGGCGCCATGACGGGCCAACAACTTTGCGAATAATGCGGGTGTAGCCACGGCGGGTCAAATCGTCCGTCATAGGGACGGAACTGGGATACAGTTTGTAGATACTCTCGTCTTCTGACCAGTATTGCACCATGCGCGAAACCGTATCGGACAAAATTGCTCCGTTTTTCAAGGTATCGAAATGATCACGCCAGTTTGGTACACGAAATGATGAAATATTCCGGCGCGTGGAATTCACATCGCTCCCGATTTCCTGAGCCCGCAAAATGTTTGGGGCTGCCAGTGCAACAAGACTAGCACTTGCAGTGTTGAGAAAGAATTTCCGCCGAGTAGTTAACCGTCTATCATTTTCCATATTCGCGCCTCACATTCTGGTTGATTTTTTCAACTTCGATCCATTCACATGGGGGCAGCAGATCATAACTTGCAGCCCAGTATTTCGTGGTAAATCAAAACCAGCTTCGGGGCGGGATGGTCAAGGACGGTTTGGTAACAAATGGTAACAAGCGTGGGATTTGGTTACAAAAAAATACAAATACCGGCATTGACTTCATTGCGCTGTATTCAGCGTATCAGTGCTGATATGCGAAGAATATTCTTCATCCTCCAAGGGCAGCTCGATTATTGCGAGCAAGCCACCTTTAGGCCGGTTTTCAAGTGTAATGCTTCCGCCATGCGCCTGAATAATGGTTTTCGCGATCGACAGGCCCAGACCGGTGCCGCCGGTCTCTCTTGATCGCGAAGTTTCCAGACGCACGAAGGGATCGAACACCTTTTCCAATGCCTCCGCCGCGATGCCGGGACCATCATCAGCGATAAGGATCCGCGCCGTGCCATTTTGTTCCATCAGTCTTATGTGG
>JAFLKA010000385.1 GCA_022712735.1 Marinosulfonomonas sp.
CAAGATCAGTTTTGACGGCAAGGCGGGTATCAGCCCGCCATCCGCAGACGGTGACATCAAGGCCGATCTGGCGGATATGGCAGCCCTGTTCGGCGCGATAGATATGGAGGCGCCAGACCTGCCCAAGGGCATGGGGCGCACGGCGAATGTATCGGGCAGAATGACCTATACAGCCAAAGGCACAGCGCATTTGCGTAATGGATTGATCAAGCTGGAGCACAATGTGTTTTCCGGTGGGGCCGATCTGTTTTTTGACGGTGAGCGTCCCCGCCTAAAGGCGCGGTTCGAGGCGGACGCGCTGGATTTCTCGGTTCTGGCGGCGGGCGTCGATGATGCTGGGCAAGATGTTGAGGTGGCCAAAGGATGGCCCAAGGATGTGATCGATACCAGCGCTCTAGCCGCGCTTGACGCCGATGTAACGCTGGTGGCGAATTCGATCAATCTGGGCACGGTCAAGCTGGGACAATCCAGTGTGGTGGCCAAGCTGGATCGTTCGCGCGTGGTGTTCACATTGAACGAGGTGCGGACCTATGACGGTGTCATCAAGGGTCAGTTTGTGCTGAACGGGCGTGGTGGTCTGTCAGTGGGCGGTGATTTGACTGCGACGGGGCTGGCAATGACGCCGCTGCTGCGTGATCTGGCGGATTACGAGCGGCTGGTTGGTGTGGGTGACATGCGCCTGAAGTTTCTGGGTGTCGGCAACACGATGGATGCGATCATGAACAGCCTGTCCGGGGATGGATCGTTCAAGCTGGGGCAGGGCGAGATACTGGGCCTTGATCTGGTCGGGATGCTGCGCAATCTGGATTCGTCCTATCGTGGCGAGGGACAGAAGACTGTGTTCAACTCGATCGGGGCGACATTTACCATTAAGGACGGGGTGCTGCGCAATGATGATCTGTCGTTCATAGCACCTTTGGCCAAGGCGCTGGGCGCTGGCGACGTTGGTATCGGCACGCAAACCCTGAAGTATCGTGTGAACCCCGTTGTGATGACCGCTGCCGATGGCACCGGCGGAATTTCGGTGCCGGTGCTGATCACAGGCACATGGGCCAACCCGAAATTCCGGCCTGATTTGCAGGCGTTGATTGACCAGAATCTGGCCGAGGAAAAAGCCGCATTGGAGGCAAAGATTGCTGCTGAGAAAGCCGCGGCCGAAGCGCGGTTGCAAGCGGAAAAGGCTGCACTGGAAGCGCGATTGGCTGCTGAAAAAGCCAAGGCGCTACAGCGGGCACAAGAGGTGCTGGATGTCGAGATCGAGGAGGGTGAAACCCTTGAGGATGCGGCGCGGCGCAAGCTGGAGGAAGAAGCCAAACGCAAGTTGCTGAATTTGTTGGGCGGCGAGTAGCAGGGGCGTGAATGTCCGGTTGTGAAAAGGCGCTTGTTTCAGGCCTGAGTTTTTGGTGATGGGACGCGAAAGGTATTAAAAACCATGCTATAACAACGGGTTGGCCCGCCCAATGTCCATGCTAAACGTTTCCACTATTCCGGAATAGTAGTTCTGTTTTTAAAGCCTGCAGCAACGGTAATATATATGCGGCTTTTCGGCCTCTTGCCGTTCACAACACGTCTGGCTATCTATGGCGTATGTTGCGCCTGATAAACGCCCTTTTCCTGTCCCTGACACTGGTCCTGACCAGCTACAGCATGGCTGTGGCGCGTGGTCAGAGCCCGGATATCGGCACCGATATGGTGATCTGTACGGGCGTTGGCATGATCACCATCACCATCGGCCCGGATGATGAGCCGGTCGAAACCACCCACATCTGCCCCGATGCGATGTCGATCTTTGCGGCGGCAATGACAGCGTATGATATTCCCGCCCAACCTACTGCCATGCAATGGCGGGTTATGGTGCCGGATACCACTCTCATACAGCCGCAAGAAACCCTTTCTCCATCAGCGCGCGGACCTCCCTTGGTCGTTTGACACCCAAACAACACGTCAAACGAACTTATACCCAAGGATAGTATTATGCTTCTTCGTAGAACTTTTATGGTCGCCGCTGCGGCCTGTGCTTTCGCCCTGCCAACCTTTGCCGGTGAAATGGGCATCATGATCAAAGACCCCTACAGCCGCTCGGCTGGTCCGAACGCCAAAACCGGCGCTGCCTTTTTCGGTATTATGAACCACACCGGTCAGGATGACCGCCTGATTGCGGCCTCATCCGATATCGCCAAACGGGTCGAGCTGCACACCCACATCGAAACCGCCGACGGCATTATGCAAATGCGCGAGGTCGAAGACGGGTTTCCGGTTGAAGCGGGCGGCATGCACATGCTGCAGCGCGGTGGTGATCACGTGATGTTCATGGGGCTGACCCGCCCGATGGTTCAGGGCGAAATGGTGACTGTCACCCTGACGTTCGAGGTTGCCGGTGATGTGGTCGTTGAAATCCCTGTCGATCTGGAGCGCAAACCCGCTGCGGGCGGGATGGCGATGGATCACAAGATGCCAAGCAACTAAAGGCTATGGGCGGGGCTAACGGCTCCGCCCATTCCCTACTTTAGCGCTGTTACCGCGACCTTGCGGGCAATTTCATAGGTTGGGCGCGTTTTGAAAAAGCCCAGAGTCGTATGGCTCCCAGGGTCGTATAAATCCCCGTGATACAGCCGCCCGTCCGGCCCAGCCCCGCCCGTTTCCACAGCATAAGCGTTTGTTGCCTCGTATGATCCAAAGCTGACAGCGCGGGTGAAACAGTCGCCGTTGTCCAGCAGGAACAGGAACACCTTGCCATAATCGCCTGTGATTTCGCCAAACTTAAGGGCGAGGATATCGCCGTTTTCAGTATCGATGAGTTCAACCGTTTCATATTCCTGCGTACCGGAGTCCAGATACGCGCCCCAACTGTCCATAACACAGCCCTGCGGTTCAGCGGCGGCCATTTGGCCCAGAACCGTGACGATCAGGAAAATGGTTCCCCATAGGGCGGTCTTGAAATACTGTAACATGACAAACCTTTCACTTTAATGTCGCCAGTAAACACGAGGTCCATCGCCCATGTCCACCCGCATCCTGTTTGTCTGTCTTGGTAATATCTGCCGTTCGCCCGCCGCCGAAGGGGTGTTTCGCACGCTTAGTGATAAGGCAGGGCTGGACCTGACGATTGATAGCGCTGGCACCGCTGGCTATCACATCGGCAAAGCGCCTTATGGCCCGATGCAGGACGCGGCAGCGGCGCGGGGGTATGATCTGTCTGATTTGCGGGCCCGTCAGTTTTCGGCGGCCGATTTCACCGATTTTGACCTGCTCATCGGTATGGATGTGGACAACATCGCCGATATGAAAATCCTGCGTCCAAACGGGAATACGACCCCCGTTAGGCTGTTCACTGACTATACAGCAAACAGCAAAACCAGCGATATTCCTGATCCGTATTACACTCGAGATTTTACGGGGGCTTTGCAGTTGGTTGAGGATGCGAGCGCTGGGTTGATTGAGGCGCTGCATAAGAGTGGGCATGTGGGTGAAACGTGAGAGTTTCAGTAAAAGAAGCCTTAAAGAGGTCAAGGAATGGTAACACAAAGAAGAACGGTATCTGTTATAGCTGGGCAAATAGTCAAGAAGTGTGAAGAGACTGGGGTGTTCGCTTTCAACTCTCGGCATTTTTGCTCCGTCGGAGAGTACGAATTAGCTTTTGATGGAATTTATAGATTTGTAGAGGGAAACCCAAAATTCAAAGCTGACTTAGGGGATGATTATTTATGGCTTAAAGCGGAACTATGCCCAAAGAAGGATTTTTCGCGTCATCCTCTTTATAAATGGGGCAGCTGAGCTTACGCACCGTGTTCTCTTATCAGGAGCTACGCCCCTTCACTCACCCGCCACAAGATGTCTTGGCGGTGGAGCCAAATTCTTTGTAGCGCTTCCAGAAGGCCTCTTTGCGGGAATCATCGGCTTGGCGCACGTCTTGCGCCATTTGCGGATCCTTAAAGAATTTCGCGGCCAGTGATTGGTCCCGACGGCTAAGCACCCGATCGGCGGCGCCCTGAATGCAGCGGCACAGCGGGCGCGATACGCCTGCACGGTCTGATTTCAGACAGGCGCGCTGGATTTTACCACCGGCGTGGGCCACGGGGGCGGTTGCGGGTAGGGTGAGTGCGGCGATCAATGCCGCGAATGCGATGTGTTTCATGGTGCTTGCCTTTTGCCTCACGGGTGCCCCGATTATTCGAGTGTCGCCCAGTAACGTTGCTCATTTTCGTCAATATGCCCCAAGCGGGCAGAATTTTCAATCATTCTGATGCGAAGGTGGCGTTTGGTCGCTAGAGCGCTTCGCGTTCCAAGATGATCCTCTGATCCAAATTGAACGCGAAACGCTTTAATCCAGCCGCACCAGCGGGCATTGCGCGATCAGCCCTTCGGCCTCGGTTCGTAAACACAGGCGGGTTGCATCGGTCATCACTGCCGCACTTGCCGCCGCCACGCCCTTTTGCAGCGCGTATTGGGGCGCGTCGCCTTGCGCCAATGCCAAGGTCAGCGCCCCGACAAAGCTGTCACCCGCCCCGACCTTGCTGCGCACCGGCACCTCGGCGGCGGCGGCATGCCAGCCTTCGTCGGCGCTCACCATCACCGACCCTTTTGACCCCAACGCAAGCACAATCACCTGCGCCACACCGCGCGCCACCAAACTGCTGGCAAATTCAGCCAACGCATCAACGCTCTCCAACGGTCCGCCCGCCAGATCCTCGGCCTCGGCCTTGTCCATACGCAACAAATAGGGCGGGTCTGTTGGGTCGCTCGCCAACAGGCGCAATGCTTTGGTCGAGGTGTCCACAATCATCCGTGCGCCCGTGTCGGCAATCGCACGCCGCAGGCGGGCGGGGAAATCATCCGGCACGCCGGGGGGGTTACTGCCACTTAACACCACGTACCCGCCCGCAGGCACCACTGTGCAAATTTCATCAAGTGCGCGATCAACCTGTGGGGCATCCCAGCGCGGGCCCGGCATCACAAAACGGTATTGCTTGCCTGATTTGCGCTCGACCACCGCCATGCTCTCGCGGGTTTCGCCCGCTATCTCAAAGGGATGCACCTGCACGCCTTCTTGTTCCAGCAAGCCCAGTAAAGTGTGCCCCATATGTCCACCAACAGCAGCAAATGCGCGGGCATTGCCGCCCAGAATGTGGATCGCGCGGGCCACATTCACCCCGCCGCCGCCCGGGTCACGCAGCGGCTCGTCACAGCGCACCTTATGTCCCGCCCGAACCCGCGTGGCGCTGGTTGAAAAATCAACCGTGGGGTTCAGGGTGATGGTTAGAATGTCGGCGGTTACGTTCATCTGGTGCAGGCCTTTGGAAATGGGTTCGGTATTTCATATCGTCCCAGATCATAAGTTCAAGCGCAACCGCATGTCTAAAGGCTTGAGAGCGCCTGAACTATGGCTTATCTCCCTAGGATTGCCTTAATCAGATCATAATTCGTTAACATTTGTGGTGCAGATTGCAGAGATGAACATTACTAAACCATATAAACAAGCCGCGTTTGTGATTGCCGTGTTGGTACTGCTTATCATGGGCGGCAGCCAGACTGTGGCGCGTGATCAGGGCTCCAGAATACTGACTATGGGTGATTCGCTGTTGGCGGCGCATTCATTTTCGGGGCGGGCTGTTTCAAATGCGGTGGAAAATGCGCTGGGCGAACAGGTGACGGACCATTCTGTCGCTGGCGCGCGGATTATCTATGGTCTGCCGATTTCCGGTGCGATGGGGATGAAAATCGCCAAACAATACCGTGTTGGGAAGTGGGACTGGATTATCCTGAATGGCGGCGGCAATGATCTGTGGTTCGGATGCGGATGCCATAAATGCGACCGGAAAATGAACCGGCTGATTTCGGGCAATGGAAGCTATGGCGATATCCCCCGACTGGTATCAAAATTACGCAGAACCGGTGCGCGGGTCATCTATGTCGGCTACTTGCGCAGCCCCGGCGTTGGATCACCAATCGAAAGCTGTAGGGATGAAGGCGACGAGCTGGAGCGCCGGATCGACGAAATGGCGCAGGCCGATACGGGGGTGTATTTCCTGTCATTGGCGAAATTGGTGCCGTTTGGTGACCGGTCTTTTCACGGGTTTGATATGGTCCACCCATCTTTGAAGGCCAGCCGTGAAATTGGCAAACGGATTGCTGATATTATTGGGCGATAGGGGCGTTTGAACACCAATTCCAGATCAAGTCGGGCCTGTTATATGACTGCCCATTGACCACACTGCCAATCCGCCTCATATCCCTTCCCCATGACAGAACTTTCCAAAATCCGCAATTTCTCGATCGTGGCGCATATTGACCACGGTAAATCCACCCTTGCTGATCGCCTGATTCAGGAAACCGGCACGGTGAAAGAACGCGATATGCAGGCCCAACTGCTGGACACGATGGATATCGAGCGCGAGCGCGGCATCACCATCAAGGCCAACACTGTGCGCATCGATTATAACGCGGATGATGGCGAGACCTATGTGTTGAACCTGATCGACACCCCTGGCCACGTCGATTTTGCTTATGAGGTGTCGCGCTCTATGCGCGCGGTTGAGGGCTCGCTGCTGGTGGTTGATAGCTCGCAAGGGGTCGAGGCGCAGACGCTGGCCAACGTTTATCAGGCGATTGAGGCCGACCACGAGATTGTGCCGATCCTGAACAAAATCGACCTGCCCGCATCAGAGCCCGACCGTGTTGCCGAACAGATCGAAGACGTGATCGGCATTGATGCCAGCGGTGCTATTCTGGTGTCCGCCAAAACCGGCGAGGGCATCCATGAAACGCTCGAGGCGATTGTCAAAGATCTGCCCGCCCCCAAAGGTGATCGTGATGCCCCCCTGAAGGCCATGCTGGTCGACAGCTGGTATGACGCCTACCTCGGTGTAATCGTTCTGGTGCGCATCGTTGATGGCGTGCTGAAAAAGGGTGACCGCATCCGCATGATGAATACAGGCGCCGCCTATGGGGTGGACCGCATCGGCGTGTTCCGCCCGCAGATGGAGCCGATAGACGAGCTTGGCCCCGGCGAAATAGGGTTCCTCACCGCATCGATCAAAGAGGTCCGTGACACCCGCGTCGGCGACACGATCACCAGCGAAAAGAAGGGTTGCGAGCAAGCATTGCCCGGCTTCAAACCCGCCCAGCCGGTGGTGTTTTGTGGGTTATTCCCTGTTGATAACGCCGAATTTGAAGACCTGCGCGAAGCCATCGCTAAACTCTCGCTGAATGACGCGTCGTTCAGTTCCGAAATGGAAACATCTGCCGCGCTTGGCTTCGGGTTTCGCTGCGGCTTCCTTGGCCTGCTGCATCTCGAGGTGATCCGCGACCGGCTGGAACGCGAATATGACATCGACCTGATCACCACCGCGCCCTCGGTAATCTACCATATCTACCAGCGCGACGGCACGATGATCGAGCTGCACAACCCCGCCGACATGCCCGACATGTCCACCGTTGACCACCTTGAGGAGCCGCGCATCAAGGCGACGATCCTTGTGCC
>JAFLKA010000210.1 GCA_022712735.1 Marinosulfonomonas sp.
TCAAAGGGCCAGGCTTTGGAATTCATCGCGGTTTCGACCAGATCAGACATATTGTTACACTTTCTCGGCAAGTTTCGGGGCATTCACGCCCAAGCATCGCAACGTCCCTATTGCCCAACCCCGCCCGCGTCAATATTCTGACCCTATAGAACACGCCAGATTTAGGAAATAAAAGTGACCGATATTCCCCACTCCTTCACCCCCCAAGACAGCCTTGTCGCTGTGATGATCGCCATTTCTGCGTCTGACGAGGACATCCGCGCCTCGGAATTGCTGACCATTCAGGCCATCGTCAACCACCTGCCGGTCTTCGCCGACTACGATATGGACCGCGTCAAAACCGTCGCGCACACCGTGTTTGACCTGTTTGGCGAAGAAGACGGGCTCGACGCCCTGTTCGGCATCATCCGCAATGATCTGCCTGAACGGCTGTATGAAACCGCCTATGCGCTGGCTTGCGATGTCGCCGCGGCCGATGGCCAACTGCTTGCCACCGAACTGCGCCTGCTCGAGGAAATCCGCTACGAGCTGGACATCGACCGCCTGCACGCCGCCGCGATTGAACGCGGTGCAAGGGCGCGGCATGTGTTGCCGTAACTATTGAAAGGCCATACCATGCGAACCCTCTTTCATCTCGCCATTTTACTTGCAACTTCCCTTTTTGCCACCAATGCAAACGCATTCTGCGGCTTTTACGTTGCCCGCGCCGATGGCGAATTGTTCAACGACGCCTCCAAAGTAATCTTCGTGCGCGACGGACGCAAATCCGTGATCACCATGTCCTCGGACTATCGCGGTTCCGCCAAAGATTTCGCCATGATCGTGCCCACCCCCAAAGTGCTGCAACGCGGTCAGGTCCGCA
Organism: Marinosulfonomonas sp.; assembly: GCA_022712735.1. The sequence goes on from JAFLKA010000210.1 coordinate 863, forward strand.
CGGTCAAACCCGCCACCATTGACCACCTCGACCAATACTCAGCCCCGCGTCTGGTGGAATACTTTGATGATGACCCCTGCAACCCTGAGGAGGAAGTGGTCTTCGCAGAAGCTGTCACCATCGGGCGCCTAGAAAAACCCACCCCCACCCGCGGCCCCAAAGCCTTCGGCGTCACCATCCGCGCCCAATATGCGGTTGGCATCTATGACATCCTTATGCTCTCGGCCAAACAATCGGATGGCCTGATCACTTGGCTGACCCAGGAAGGCTACAACATCCCCGATGGCGCCGAAAACGTGCTGCAAAAATACATAAAGGGCGGGATGAAGTTCTTTGTCGCCCGCGTAAACCTGAAACGCCACGCGTCCGCCAAGGTGCAAGAACTGCAACCGCTGCAAATCAGCTTCCGTTCCCGCGACTTCATGCTGCCGATCCAGTTGGGTAAAATCAACAGCGCAGGCGAACAAGACCTGCTGCTTATGACCCTGACCCGCACAGGCCGCGTCGAAACCGCCAATTACAAAACCCGCGAAATGCCCACCGACATCAATATCCCGATTTTCGTAAAGGACATGTTCCCCGCCTTCTACAAAGCCACCTTCAGCCGCGCCGCCAATGGCTCCGGCGTGCTGCTGGAATATGCATGGGACATGGCATGGTGCGACCCATGTGCGGCTGATCCCCTATCGCGGGCTGAACTAAAAGAACTCGGCGTCACATGGCTCAAGGGCGGTGATAACGCAGGCGAGGACGTCTTCGTCACCCGCCTGCACCTACGCTACACAGCCACCACATTTCTAAAAGACCTGATGCTGAAACACACCAAGGACCGCACAAACTTCCAAGGCCGCTACATCCTGCAACACCCCTACGTTGGCAAATTCCAGTGCGAAGGCTCCGAGGCCAAAGCATACCGCGACGAATACATCGTCGACGTGCGCCGCCGCCTGCGCGAAGAAGCCGTCGCCTTGGGCAAACTCACTGGCTGGTCCCCGCGCAAGATCGAGACGCGTATCCGCCAGTCTGTGCCCAAAAGCTATTGGTGACTCGTAAAACTGACCTCGGGTGGAAATGGCTCCGACACGGATGGCTCGCAAGGCTCGACTATGGTCTGCGCCTCAATCTAGAATCTAGCTACCGATTGTGCTGCTTCACAGCTACGCCGATCTGATTGGGGCACTGTAAGGCGGTTTTGTACCAAACAGGCGCTGAAATGTACCATCTGTACGAAACTTACGTCCCATACAGCGTCGCCCAACGCTCGATCAAAGCCTGCTGCAACCGCTTGGCCGCCTTGTTCCACGACTTGGATCCTTGCGGTGCCTCGCGGTCCACTTTCGCCACCCCCGCACGGCGTTTTTCATCCGCCATAAACATCGCAAATGCCAACCGCGTGCCGTCGGGCGCGGTCACATATCCGGCCAAGGCCGACACGAAATTCAGCGTGCCGGTTTTGGCATGAACCTTGACCGGATGCCCCTTGATCACCAGCCCTTTTGCATCCCGTAACGCAATCGGTTTCAACAGATGCGCCAACTGCCCGTTCGGCCCCTGTTTCACCAGCGCCGCCACCATATCCCCCGCCGTCAGGCGTGACCCAGCCCCCAGCCCAGAATGGTCCACAAACTTCGATTTTCGTGCCCCTGTATGCGACGTCGTCCAGCTGCTCATCTTCTTGGCCGAGGCCTTCAAACTGCCACCCGCACCACCCCGTGCAGCACTCGCGGTCATGCCGATGGCTTCTGCCGTCATGTTATTGGAATACTTCAATAAATCCCGCAGCAAAATGCGCAACTCAGCGCTTTTATGCTCCACCAGAACCTTGCCTCTGGCCGCCCCTTTGACCTCCACCGCGCGCGGCAGTTTCACCCCTTGCGTGCGCGCCATAGTCTGGAACACTTCGGCGGCATATATATGCGGCTTTCGCACCGGCAACCAGCGGCTGCCGCCCTTGCCCAACGCACGGCGCGCAACGGTCCAGTTGTCCACGCCATTCGCGCTTTTGTAGCCGTAAACCGGCTGCTCCCGGTTCACGACACGCATCTTGGCAATGCTGACACGTGGGCGATATTTCTCCGTGCGGGCATCCATCATAATTTCGTATTTCCCGCCGACACCACCGATCCGTTTCCACTCGAAATGCACACGGTTATAATTCAGGTTCAGCCCCGACACCGCAGGGCTATACCCCACATGGTCCGGCTGGCTGCTATCAATGCTTTTCACATAAGGCAGCGCACTGGCGTTCACCTTGAACTTGCCCGTCACTTCGCGCACCCCTGCCCGCTTTAGCCCCGCCGCCATCTCGGCCAGATCATCGGTGGTCAGCGTCGGATCACCACCACCCACCAGCACCAGATCACCCTTCAGACGCCCATTGCTAATCAGTCCCGTCGCCATCAACCGCGTCTTGAACCGGAAACCGGAACCCAATGAATCCAATGCATAAAGTGCTGTAATCGTCTTGGTCACACTGGCTGGCGGCTGCGCCAAAATGGGGTTCCCGCTCTCCAATATCAGCCCCGTCTTGGCATCCGCCACCACAAAGCCAACCTTGCCGCCCAACCCCGCATTGGCAATCAGCGCATCCGCCCCGCGAACCGTCCTTTTACGACAATCCCCGGCGCGGGGCTTGGGCCGTATCGAGGCAACGGGTGCTTCGGCCAAGGCCACATTTGAAACGCTTGCAAGCAATGCGCCAATGACAAATCGTCGTGTGAAATTATCGCTCATGATACCGAGTTATAATCAATCCTGCACCCTAAGA
>JAFLKA010000516.1 GCA_022712735.1 Marinosulfonomonas sp.
CGGAACTTGCCCTTTACCTTGCGCGGGAAAACGGGTTCACGGGCAGCGTATAATTGGGGGGCTTTTTCTTCGGTATTGCTCACGGAATTTACTCCAATCCGCGCTGGCGAAACAGCGGGTATTACATGCTATATCAGTCTATGTCAGTCGAATCTTGACCTACATCAGCTATTTAAATGTGTGTTCTGTTGGCATCCATGCGACCAAGCGTATCATGCAATCCCTGAATAGGCGATAAAGCCACTTGTTAGAATGTATCTAAATGGGATAAGTTGGCACCGACCCCCAAGGAAACGCGCGAACAGGACGGGCGTCGGTGCCTTTTACCGAGGGCTGGAGACCCTCGGAAGCTTGTTCTTACTCACCGCCACCAAGCTGGTGGACGTAAGTGGCTACGGCGTTGATGTCAGACTCGGACAAACGAGCCACTCCTGACCATGCAGGCATCACGCCATATCGGGCGAAAGTAACGGTTTCTCGAATCGTTTCCTCATCGCCGCCATACAACCAGATTGCATCAGTTAGATTAGGCGCGCCTTGATCTCGATCACCTTTTCCATCTTCTGCGTGACAAGAAGTGCAATCTTCTGCAAAAACTTCAGCACCTGCGCCTGCTTTGGTTGCATCAAATTCCTGGCCCGAAAGCTTCAGAACGTAATGCACCACCTGATCGATTTGCTCAGGTTCAAGATAATCATCCCCAAATGCAGGCATTTCCGAGAAACGTGCATCATCGTCATCCTCATTGCGCACGCCGTGGCTGATGGTTGTGTGGATCGACTCAATATCGCCGCCCCACAGCCAGTCATCATCCAGCAGGTTTGGATAGCCCTTGGCACCCGCTGCACCCGACCCGTGGCACTGTGCACACCATGTCTGGAAGATCGCGGATCCGGCGTTGACCGCATATTTGTTCAGATCAACATCCGCCGAGATTGTGGTCAGATCAGCAGCAGCCAACCGGCCCTCGATTTCAGCATTGGACGCATCCACTGCCGCAATTTCGGCAGCAACATCACCACGTGACGACCATTTCAAAACGCCTGGCGTGGCTTCTTTCAGCATTGGCCAGGCAGGATAGGCGATTGTGTAACCGATGGCCCAGATGATCGTGGCGTATAGTGTCCACAACCACCAGCGCGGCAAAGGATTGTTATATTCTTCAATCCCGTCCCAGACGTGGCCGGTTGTCTCTACTTCGTCGTCTTTTACTTGTGTCGGCTTCTTACTCATGACCGCACCTCCTTGGTGACATCTGCACTATCGGCAGGTTTGTCTTCATTGCGGAAAGGGATGTTTGCGATATCCTCATGCACCTTGCGGCTGCCCGGGCGAAACGCCCAGAAAACCACAAAGATGAAAACACCGAACAAAAACAACATGCCCCAGCTATCCGCGAATTGCCGCATTACGGAATAAGTATCCATCATTCCCTCCTAGCGGTTTGCGACAGGCTGGAAGGTCGAGAAATCAACCAACGTGCCCAGCATTTGCAGATACGCAATCAGCGCGTCCATTTCCGAGATACCGGCCTTGCCGTCAAAGTTACGAACCTGCGCCTTGGGATAGCGAACCAGCATTTCTTCAAAGTCGCTGTTAGGGTCGGCTTGGGCGATAAAGTCGGCTGCCGCATTTTCGATCATCTCGTCGGTGTATGGCACACCAACCATCCGATGCGTTTTCAGCAAATCGACGATGTATGTCGGCTCGATCATCTTGTTGCTCAAGAAGCCGTATTTTGGCATGATCGAAACCGGCACAACCGATTGTGGGTCCGTCATATGGTCCAGATGCCATTCATCCGAATAACGACCACCAACACGAGCAAGGTCTGGCCCTGTCCGCTTGGAACCCCACATGAACGGATGGTCATACATCGATTCAGCCGCCAGCGAGTAGTGGCCATAGCGCTCAACCTCGTCCCGCAAGGGACGGATCATCTGGCTGTGGCACACATGGCAACCTTCGCTAATGTAGACGTCACGCCCGGTCAACTCGAGCGGCGAGTAGGGGCGCATGCCCTCTACATCCTCGATCGTGTTTTGCAGCCAGAACAGCGGGGCGATTTCAACCGCCCCACCAATGCTAACAACCAGCAAGGACAGAACCATCAGGATCGTTGCGTTCTTCTCGATGACTTTATGTTTATCAAGGATACCCATTTCAATCCCTCCTTATTCTGCTGGGACGGCTGCGGTGGCATCGGCTTTCGCCGGGCTTTTCGCAACAGTGGCCCAAAGGTTGTAGCACATGATGATCCCACCGGTCAGGTACAACGACCCACCAATTGCGCGGACCACATTCATCGGCCATTTGGCTTCTACGGTATCGGCAAACGAATTCACCAGGAAACCATTCGCATCAACTTCGCGCCACATCAGGCCTTCCATGATGCCCGACACCCACATCGAGGATGCGTAGAGAACGATCCCGATTGTGGCGAACCAGAAGTGATAGCTCACCAGTTTCAGCGAATACAGCCCTTCGCGGTTCCACAGACGTGGCACCAGGAAGTAAAGCGCGCCAAAGGTGATCATCCCGTTCCAGCCAAGTGCGCCAGAGTGAACGTGTCCAACAGTCCAGTCGGTATAGTGCGACAGGCTGTTCACAGCACGGATCGCCATCATCGGACCCTCGAATGTGGACATCCCGTAGAACCCGATCGACACCACCATCATCCGGATAATCGGATCGGTGCGCAATTTATCCCAAGCGCCAGACAGGGTCATCAGACCGTTGATCATACCACCCCATGAAGGCATCCACAGAACGATCGACATCACCATGCCTAACGTGCCGGCCCAATCAGGCAGTGCTGTGTAGTGCAAGTGGTGAGGTCCAGCCCAGATATAAAGGAAGATCAGGGCCCAGAAGTGGATGATCGACAGTTTATAACTGAACACAGGACGCTCGGCCTGCTTTGGCACGAAGTAGTACATCATGCCAAGAAAACCGGCCGTCAGGAAGAAGCCCACCGCATTGTGGCCATACCACCACTGCGTCATTGCATCCTGCACCCCGGAGAATACTGAAACAGATTTTGAGCCGAACAACGAAACCGGAATTGACAGGTTGTTGACGATGTGAAGCATCGCAATCGTGATGATAAACGACAGGTAGAACCAGTTCGCCACATAGATGTGCTTTTCTTTACGTTTGTAAAGTGTGCCCATGAACACGATCAGATAGGCCACCCAGACAACGGTCAGCCACCAGTCGGTCATCCATTCGAATTCAGCATATTCGTGGGTTTGCGTTGCGCCAAGGATATAGCCGGTTGCCGCCATAACGATCACCAGCTGATAGCCCCAGAAAACGAACCAGGCGAGGTTCCCACCCCACAGGCGCGCCGCAGACGTGCGCTGCACAACATAAAACGATGTGGCAATCAATCCGTTGCCACCAAAGGCAAAGACAACAGCCGACGTATGAAGCGGGCGCAGGCGCCCGAAATTCATATAGCCCTGTGCCCATTCAAAATTCAGGCTCGGAAAGGCAAGCAGCGTGGCAATCCACACCCCGACCGTAAACCCGATCACCGCCCAAAAGGCTGTTGCAATCACTCCGGCCCGAACGACCCCGTCAAGATAGCCGTCTGTTGACGGCTTCTCGTTTCCAAGGCTGCGGACTGTCCAGATGAACAGTATACCAGCAGCCAACATGATCGTTAGTGCCTGCACCATATAGGCGAGGTCTCTTGCGTAGCTGGCAGCAATAGCGGACAAAACCACCACGACCCCAACTACGATTAGTTTAATGTAGTCCCACATTGCACGTCCCTTCGTCTTTTATTATCCGGCGTCTTTTATTATCCGGCGCGGCTCACACTCCGCCCGATTGCCTTGCGACTAAATGTCGTATGCCGTTCTTTATTACAACCGACCTTGATCTATATCAATTCCTGAATGTATCCCTATAGGAACTGGTTGATCGATATCAAGGTAACTGCGGCATTCCGAATCTATATCATAAGCGAATGATATTTTTTACGGGAGATTGCCAAATGGCTTACAAATCCTTGCTGACCGTTGTCACCGACACGAAAATTGCGAAACCCGCACTTGAAAAAGCTATCGCTGTGGCCCGCGCCCAAGATGCCCATCTGGACGTTCTGTGCATCGGAGTGGACCGCACCCAGACCGGATATTACTACGCAGGGGCCAGTGCTGTTTTTCAACAAGAAGTCATTGAAAAAGCAAAAGAAGAGGCCGCCACCGCCGAGGAGTTCTCCTTAGGATTGCTCAAAAATAGCGAGATCAAATGGTCCCTTGATATGGCTGTCGCGCAATTGGCAGGATTGGGGCGTCTGGTGGCCCACCGCGCACGGTTCAACGATCTGGTCATCCTACCACGCCCCTATGGCAAAGGGTGCGGACAGGAACAGGAAATTTTTGTTGAATCCGCATTATTCGAGGGGCATGTGCCCACATTGGTCATCCCTCCCAAAGCAAAAGCCACAGCAGCCGCCAAGCGTATTATTCTGGCATGGAACGAAAGCAGCGAGGCGATGTCAGCGGTTCGTGCCGCCCTGCCAGCCTTAATTGCAGCCGATTCGGTGAATATTGTGGTGATTGATCCGCCCCAACACGGGCCGGACAGATCGGACCCGGGCGGAGCATTGTCGCAGATGCTGGTGCGCCACGGCGTGAAGGCAGAAATCACAGTGCTGGCCAAAACCATGCCGCGGGTGTCGGACGTTTTGTTGCGACACACCCGCGATATCAATGCCGATATGTTGGTGATGGGTGCCTATGGCCACTCGCGGTTCCGCGAGGCCATTTTGGGCGGAGCAACACGGAATATGCTGGAAAATGCCGGGGTTTCGGTGCTGATGGCCCATTAGGGCCCAAGGTCAAGACTCTAGTTCAAAAAACCGCCATCGGCATCATCGCCTGCTTCATTCATCAGAATATGGAAATCAGGGATCGTGACGTGCCGCTTGCCTTCCAGCTCGATAATCCCGTCCCTGCGCAACGCCGATATTTGACGACTAACCGTTTCCAGCGTTAGCCCCAGATAATCGGCCATCGCCACACGGGTCAGGGGCAGATCAAAAACCATCGCCCCCCCCGATCCATCCAATTGCAAAGACGCATCGCGGCGCGCAATTATCGAAATCAGGCTGGCAATTTTCTCGCGTGCCGTTTTGCGCCCCAGCAGCAGCATCCATTCGCGGGCTGCATCCAATTCGTCCAGCGTCATTTCCAACAGCCGTTGCGCGATATGCGGTGTTTCCATCATCATGGATTCAAATGGTTTTTTACGAAAACAGCACATCACCAGATCGGTGGTCGCCACCACATCAAAAGGCGCGATTTCACGCCCCGGTCGGCCGACAAAATCACTGGGCAGCAACAGGCCCACCATTTGCGTGCGTCCGTCTTCCATCGTTTGGGTAAGTGATGCGATGCCCGACACAACCGAGCCGACAAAATCCATCCGGTCACCCGACCAGACCACGGTTTGCCCCGCCTGATAGCTGCGGTAATATTTCATACCGTCCAGCACCACCTGCTCATCCGTATCGCACCGCGCACATACGGCGCGATGGCGGATAGGGCACTCCCCGCATCTTCTGTCTGTTAGGTCTGCTATAGTCATAATCTGTTCGCGCGTTGCTTCTTCATTGATCTCGATCAAAGTGATCGGGTCCGTTCGCAGGTTACTCTACTTGAATGACAGAACAATCACAACTTGCCCGCCTCGGTTTATTTGACGCACGCGTTCCGCGCTACACCAGCTACCCGACGGCACCCCAGTTTACAGGGGACATAGACCAGAGCCATTTCACCAAATGGATCAGCGAAATTCCAGCAGGGAGCGAGATTTCACTCTACCTGCATGTGCCGTTTTGCAGGCATTTATGCTGGTTTTGCGCCTGCCGCACCCAAGGCACCCAATCCGAGGAACCAGTGCGCGCCTACCTGAAAACCCTGAAATCCGAGATCGCGTTGCTAAAGGATATCCTGCCCGCTGACCTGAGCCTGTCGCGCCTGCATTGGGGCGGCGGCACGCCGACATTGATGAATGCCGATATGATCTCCGATCTGGCGGGCACCGTTCTGGATGTG
>JAFLKA010000487.1 GCA_022712735.1 Marinosulfonomonas sp.
GATGCTGTTTGGCACATCGGCATTATCCGAAGAACTGCGTTTGAACGTGCGGGCGGTGGCACGCACGGGGGCCGAGGTTTTGATCAGCGGCGCACCGGGCACGGGCACCTCAAAGATTGCCGAGGTGATCCATCTGTTGTCTGCGGTCTCGGACGGGCCGTTTGTGAAAACGGCGGCGGCGTCACTTATGCCCGAGAGTTTGGCCGAGGCATTGGCGGGGGCCGATGGTGGTAGCCTGTTTTTGGACGAGGTGGCGGCGCTGTTGCCATCGGCACAGTTTGCACTGCTCGAATGCCTCGAGAAAAACTGTGGTGCACGGGTGTTGGCGGGCAGTTACCGTGATTTGGCCGAGGAGGTTGCGGCGGGGCGGTTCAATCACGACCTATATTACAAGCTGGCTGTGACGGGTGTGCGCATTCCCAGTTTGCGCGAGAGGCCCGAGGATATACCGGTGTTGTTTCGCCATTACGTCGCCATTGCTTGCGAGCAGGCAGCCCTGCCATTGCCCGACATCACACCCGCAATGATTTCCCGCCTGATGTCCCAAGACTGGCCCGGAAATGCGCGAGCGCTGATGAATGCGGCAATGCGGTTTGCGCTTGCGCTAGGCGAGGGCGAGGAAGAGGCCGAACTGGGGTTGAATGATCAATTGGCGCAGGTTGAACGCTCGTTGCTGGCGGAAGCCTTACAACGCCATAACGGCAATGCAAGCGAAGCGGCGCGGGGGCTGAAACTGCCGCGCAAAACCTTTTACGACAAGCTGGCAAAATACGGGATTCGTCCTGACGGGTTTCGCTAAATCTGTGCGGAAAACCGCACAGCGCACCATTCGGGCTGTGTGAAAATCCGCCACTCTGACACATGGCAATGATCAGCAAACCCGTTAACCATTGGTTAAGTAAGGCAATTCCCCTTTATAACGTCTCTGTGAAGTTTTTCTTGAGCGGTGGGCCCTGCTGGGGTCTGATCAACGCGGGCGCCCGATTTCGGGTGCACATCTATGCAATGTCTCAAAACCCGGGAGGAGACCCTTATGAAATTCCTGACTGCTGCCACCGTTGCTGTGGCCCTGTCCTTTACCGCACAAGCCGCGAGCGCGTCCTGCGAAGAAGGCGAAGTTGTAATCAAGTTTGCCCACGTGACCAACACCGATAAGCACCCTAAAGGGATCGCTGCGACGTTGCTGGCCGAACGTGTAAATGCCGAGATGAACGGCAAGGCCTGTATGGAAGTCTATCCAAATTCGACCCTTTATGATGATAACAAAGTTCTGGAAGCCATGCTTCAGGGCGACGTTCAACTGGCCGCACCATCGCTGTCGAAGTTTGAAAAGTTCACCAAAAAATTCCGCCTGTTCGATCTGCCGTTCATGTTCGAAAGCATGGATGCGGTGGATGCATTCCAAACCGGTGAAGATGGTCAGGCACTGCTGGATTCCATGCAAAACCGTGGTCTGCAAGGGCTGGCGTTCTGGCACAATGGCCTGAAGCAACTGTCCGCCAACAAACCGCTGATCGCGCCATCTGATGCAAACGGTCTGAAATTCCGCGTGCAATCCAGCGACGTTCTGGTTGCCCAAATGGAAGCCATCGGTGGTTCGCCCCAGAAAATGGCGTTCTCAGAGGTTTACGGCGCTCTGCAACAGGGTGTTGTTGATGGTCAGGAAAACACCTGGTCCAACATCTTTGGTAAGAAGTTCTTTGAAGTTCAGGACGGCGTGACCGAAACCAACCACGGCATCATCGACTATCTGGTGGTGACCAATGTTGATTGGCTGGCCAGCCTTGACGCCGATGTGCGTGACCAACTGCTGACCATCCTTGGCGAAGTCACAACCATGCGTAACGCCGAAGCCTTTGCTGTGAACGAGGCTGCCAAAGCGTCGATCATTGCCGCTGGTGGCACCATCCGCACGTTGGATGCGGATCAACGCCAAGCATGGGTTGATGTGATGATGCCTGTTTGGGACAAATTCGTTGGCGACGTAGGCCAAGACGCGATTGATGCGGCCCAAGCGATCAACGACTCGATGTAAGTCGACCGTTACAAAAACAGCGCGCGGCCCCGCCAAGAGGGCCGCGCGCACCACCACATTTTAGGGGAGGGGACGTGATGCATACGCATCCAAAGACAAGTTTTGTCGACCGCATAGAAGAGACGCTGATCGCAGCCCTTCTGGGCGCCATGACGCTGCTGACATTTGCCAATGTGATTGCGCGCTACGTCTTTAACTCCAACATTCTGTGGGCACTGGAACTGACCGTATTCATGTTCGCCTGGCTGGTGCTGCTGGGCGCGCCCTATGCGGTTAAAAAGGGCACCCATCTGGGGGTGGACGCAGTGATCAACATTTTGCCCGACCACATCCGCAAGGTTTTCGCGCTGGTTGCTGTGGCGGTCTGTATCGCTTTTACGTTTTTATTGCTGAAAGGCGCGTGGGACTACTGGGCCAACTTTGCCAATCTGCCCCGCACCGAAGGGCGCTGGTTCCCGACCGGATTTCAGGAAAACCCACGTGGCCAAGGCTGGTTTGAGACCAACGACATTCCGCACCCCGCGTTTTTGAACTGGATGGCGGGCGTGTTTAACGAGGGAGAGCCTTATGAAAA
>JAFLKA010000401.1 GCA_022712735.1 Marinosulfonomonas sp.
TGCAGGGGTCCGAGCGCACAACTAAGACTTGGGGAAGGAAACTCGCGCAAGTTATGGCGACAGCAGCAGGCAGGTGAATATGTACGATCCAGTTTCGACAATTTCAGATATCATTATCCCCACGGTTGAGGAAACTTCAGCGCGCGGATCAATCCGTTATGACATCTTCTCGCGGCTCCTGAAGGAACGGATCATATTCATTTCAGGGCCGATTCATGACGACATGGCGACCATTATCGTGGCGCAGTTGTTGTTTCTTGAATCCGAAAACCCGAAAAAGGAAATCTCGATGTATATCAACTCGCCTGGTGGCGTGGTGACATCGGGTCTGTCGATCTATGACACCATGCAATACATCAAGCCAAAGGTCTCGACCGTGGTGATTGGTCAGGCGGCCAGCATGGGCTCGCTTTTGTCCGTGGCGGGCGAGCCGGGTATGCGGTTCGCGCTGCCAAACGCGCGGATCATGGTGCATCAGCCATCGGGCGGCTATCAGGGTCAGGCGACGGATATTATGATCCATGCGGCGGAAACCCAGAAGATCAAGGATCAGTTGAACAAGATTTACGTCAAACACACCGGCCAGACCCTGAAGGCGGTTGAAAAAGCGCTGGAACGGGATAACTTTATGTCAGTCGAAGAAGCGCTAGCATGGGGTCATCTGGACAAAATCGTCGAAAATCGCCCTGCGATAGAAGATGGCGATAGCTGATACGGTTAATGACGCGCCAATCATTTTGGCGTTGAAGACAAAAACCGGCTGCCCTAAGCTGGAGACAAGGGGCAGTCTTTACGACCCGGCCGGGTTGTGATGGAAACATATTTTGAGCCACTAGAGGTGCACAATGGCGACTAATTCAAGCAGCGACAGCAAGAACACCCTTTACTGTTCTTTTTGCGGCAAAAGCCAGCATGAGGTGCGCAAGCTGATTGCGGGTCCGACCGTGTTCATCTGTGATGAATGCGTCGAGCTGTGCATGGACATCATCCGCGAGGAAACCAAAACGGCTGGCCTTAAATCCAGCGAAGGTGTGCCAACCCCCAAAGATATTTGCGATGTGCTGGATGATTACGTGATTGGCCAGTTCCACGCCAAACGGGTTTTGTCAGTGGCGGTGCACAACCACTATAAACGCCTGAACCACAGCGGCAAAACCGGCGAGATCGAGCTGGCAAAATCCAACATCATGCTGATTGGTCCAACAGGTTGCGGTAAAACCCTGCTGGCGCAAACGCTGGCGCGGATTCTGGATGTGCCGTTCACCATGGCCGATGCGACCACCCTGACCGAGGCCGGTTATGTCGGGGAGGACGTTGAGAACATCATCCTGAAATTGCTTCAGGCCTCCGAATACAATGTGGAACGCGCACAGCGCGGCATCGTTTACATCGACGAAGTTGATAAAATCACCCGCAAATCCGACAACCCGTCGATCACCCGCGATGTGTCGGGTGAAGGTGTGCAGCAAGCCTTGCTGAAAATCATGGAAGGCACGGTTGCGTCTGTGCCACCACAAGGCGGGCGCAAACATCCGCAGCAGGAATTCCTGCAAGTGGACACGACCAACATCCTGTTCATCTGTGGCGGAGCGTTCTCGGGTCTTGAGAAAATCATCTCGCAACGCGGCAAAGGGTCGGCCATCGGGTTCGGGGCTGATGTTCAGGACGAAGAGGATCGTGGTGTTGGTGAAATGCTGCAGGACCTTGAGCCGGAAGATCTGTTGAAATTCGGCCTGATCCCCGAATTTGTTGGCCGCTTGCCAGTGATTGCCACCCTGACCGATCTGGACGAAGAAGCGCTGGTCACCATTCTGAGTGCGCCGAAAAATGCGCTGGTCAAACAATACCAACGCCTGTTTGAGCTGGAAGACGCCAAGCTGACCTTTACCGAAGATGCGCTGAAAGCCATCGCCAAACGCGCGATTTTGCGCAAAACCGGCGCACGCGGCCTGCGATCGATCATGGAAGATATCCTGCTGGATACAATGTTCGAACTGCCTGGCCTTGAAAATGTTGACGAGGTTGTGGTGAATGAAGAGGCGGTCGGCCCAGATGCGGAACCGCTGATGATTTACTCCGACAGCGCTGAAAAAGAAGAAGCCAGCGCGAGCTAGAGCATGCCCAATGCAAATCGCATTCACCCACCACGGCGAACGCGTTATGCATTGCAAAAGCTGTCTTGCCGAGGCGAGTGAATTCTTGGATCCAATCGGATTGGACACGCTCTAAATGTCGATCAAACGCATCGCTTCCGGTTCCGCCTACGAGCCCAAAATCGGTTACTGCCGCGCGGTGGTGGCTGATGGCTGGGTGCTGGTATCGGGCACCACGGGCAATGACCACGCCACAATGACAACCCCCGAAAGCGTGGTGGAGCAGTGCGAATTGGCGCTGGGCCACATCGCGGAAGCGCTGAAAAATGCAGGCGCATCATTCGCCGGTGTTGTGCGGGTCAACTATATCCTGCCGGATCGGGGCGATTTCGAGGAATGCTGGCCGCTGTTGCGCGCCGCTTTTGGCGATAACCCGCCCGCTGCTACGATGATCGAGGCCGGATTGATTGATCCGGCGATGAAAATCGAGATCGAAGTGACCGCACGTCTGCCACAAAACGCCTGAAATGGCGCTGGCCTACTGGACGTTGCGCACACATTGGTCCATATCAGTATCAGACCACTGTGGAGAGCATCATGCGTTCTATCCTTCGACTTTTGACTTGGTATCACGGCCAAACGCTGGGCACGCGAATTTTCACTTGGCGTAACGGCGTCAAGGTTGGCGAAGACGAGGTCGGCAACATCTATTATGAAACCCGCGATGGCAAACGCCGCTGGGTTTGTTATGCTGATATCCCCGAGGCCAGCCAGATTTCACCGGATTGGCACGGCTGGATACATTTCACATGGGACGAGCCACCAACAAAGGCACCTTTGACCCATAAGGCATGGGAAAAACCGCATCATGAAAACCTGACGGGCAGTGACGCTGCCTATGCGCCTGCAGGGTCATTGCATCAGGCCAGCCCGAAAGAGCGGCGCGATTATGACGCTTGGCAGCCAGAGTAGATCATGGCGGAATCAACCACAGAAGTATTGGTCGGCGGGGCTGTTTTGGCTGTTGCTGCCGGGTTCCTGATTTATGCAGGGCAAGCGACCGGATTTTCACCGGCCAAAAGCAGCGACTATGCGCTGACGGCCAGCTTTCGCTCGGGCGAGGGGATAACGGTGGGTACGGATGTGCGCCTTGCGGGGGTCAAAGTGGGCACGGTCAGCGCGATGACGTTGAATTCGCAAACCTACCGCGCCGACACAATGCTGTCGTTGAAACAGGG
>JAFLKA010000054.1 GCA_022712735.1 Marinosulfonomonas sp.
TCATTGGAATAGGCCTGATCAATCCCCAGCAACCGGTGCCCGTACGGCCCTGCACAGGCACATCCGCCGCGGGCCTGAATGCCATAAATATCGCTGAGCATGCGGGTGAACAGCTGTTCCGAAACGATTTGGCCCGCGGAATTGCGCACCAGAAACGAGAAAATAGGCAGGCGATGTGCGGTTGGATTGCCCAGCAATTCTATCCCTGGATTATCGCGCCATCCGTCACTTGCCACCTGCACCAGCTCGTCCTCGCACGCCGCAATCGTGGCCTCGCCCACCGCCTCTTTGATTAGAAACACCAGTGCCGCGCGGATGTCGCCAATGCCGTTCGGTGTGCCCGCTTCTTCGCGCGCCGCAACATCGCCAATATAGTCATGATGCCACGGTGACACAAAACAAACCGTGCCGCCGCCAGGCCAACTGGGAACCGTGCTGCGCACCGCTGATTTGCGCATGATCAATACACCCGACGCCGCAGGCCCGCCGACAAATTTATGCGCCGACACCACCACCGCGTCTTTTTCGGCGTCCGTTCCGCAGCACATATCGATCGGCATATAGGGGCCAGCACAGGCATAATCCCAAACCGACAAAGCGCCGTGACGTTTCAGAAGCCGCGACACAGGGTCGGCATCGGTGACAATCCCCGTTACGTTAGAGGCCGCAGAAAAGCTACCGATCATCAGGTCCGAATTTGCGTGATCCTTTAGCGCCTGCTCCAGCACAGCCAAATCCGGCCCGCCTGTGTCAGCTTCGGGAATTTCCACCACCTCGGCACGGCTTTCACGCCACGGTAACATGTTGGAATGATGCTCGTATGGGCCGATGAACACCACCGGATTTTTAGCTTCGTCAACACCCAGCAGCGGCACCATTTTGTTCAACCCCGCCGTTGCACCCGCACCGGTAAACACCACGCTGCAATCATCAGAGGCTTTGGTCATACGGGCGATTTCTGCACGTGCCTGTTCGCGCAAACGGGTCATATACGCCCCGCAATAGGACGCTTCCGTGTGGCTGTTGGCATAAAAGGGCAGCACCTGTTCGTTGATGAAATCCTCGACCTGCCGAACCGCCCGCCCCGAGGCTACATAATCAGCATAGGTCAACGGCACATCACCGTTTTCGCCGGGGATCATAACGCCCTCGCCGATCAACCCTGCGCGTAGGTCTGCAAGGATTGTGTTTGTTGAAATCTGGGCTTTGAACGCGGTCAGGGGCATGGTACTTCCTCTTTTTTTTAATAATTACCCCTCAGGAATGCAAAATCATCCTATATTTCCTTGCTTATTCGTATCTTTAGTTGTCAATTGACCCAATGAAGCATGGAATGTCAGATCATATTGACCGGCAAATTCTGAAAGAGTTGCAAATCAACGCCGATCTTTCACAGCGCCAACTGGCCGACCGTATCGGCATATCGCAGAATGCATGTTGGCGTCGACTTCAGTCTCTGACCGCGGCGGGAGTTCTGCAAGGGGCCACCGCGCGGCTGGACCGCCAACAACTGGGCCTTGGGCTTGTGGTGTTCGTTATGCTGCGCACACGGCACCATTCGGCGGATTGGTTGGCGCGATTTCGTCGGCACGTGCTGACCATTCCCGAGGTGGTGGATTTTCACCGCATCGGCGGCGATTACGACTATATGCTCAAGGTCGTGACCGAAGATATGGCCAGTTATGACCGTGTTTATCAACGGCTCATCGAAAAAGTCGAGCTGGATTCGGTGACGTCCTACTTTGCTATGGAAACCATCGCCGAAGGACGGCCTCTTCCGCTTTAACTCCATCATTATTTTGCATCACACATTGATCAAATCAATATCGGAATGCTGTCCAGAATATGAACGATAATTAGAACTACTATTCCGGAATAGTAGTTCTAATTTATCTCACCAATTCAACATATGAATCAATATGTTAAGCGATATTTCAGCTACAAGGAGATGGCCGTATATGCGCCCGAATTACCCGACAATGAAAAAGGGCCACGCAAATGCGCAGCCCTTGTAATACTTCGATAATCGTGGCGAAGATTAGTTCTTCGCGTAAAATTCCACCACCAGATTTGGCTCCATCATCACCGGATACGGCACATCGCCCAATCCAGGTGTGCGCACGAATGTCGCTGTCATTTTGGAATGATCCGCATCAATGTAATCGGGCACATCGCGCTCGGCCAATTGAACAGCCTCCAGCAGAACCACCATTTGCTTGGAACGATCACGCACTTCAATCACATCGCCCTCTTTCACGCGGTAGGACGGGATGTTCACTTTCTTGCCGTTCACACGAACGTGTCCGTGGTTCACGAACTGGCGGGCCGCAAATACGGTTGCCACGAATTTGGCGCGGTATACAACAGCGTCCAGACGACGCTCCAGCAGGCCAATCAGGTTTTCACCAGTGTCGCCTTTAACACGCTCGGCTTCGCCATAGATGCGACGGAATTGTTTTTCGGTCAGATCGCCGTAATAGCCCTTAAGCTTTTGCTTGGCGCGCAGCTGAATGCCGAAATCCGACAGTTTTTGCTTGCGGCGCTGGCCATGTTGGCCGGGGCCATATTCACGACGATTTACGGGGGATTTGGGGCGGCCCCAAATGTTTTCGCCCATGCGGCGGTCTAGTTTATGCTTGGCAGCGGTGCGTTTGGTCACGGCTGTTCTCCTTCAGATATATGTGCGCAGATGCGCAAGAAGGGCGTTGTCCTTTCCCTCGCCTTTTCAGGTCCGGGCGACAGGCATCCCCTTACAGGGGCCACCAACACCAAATGAAATCCCCAGCCGATTAAAGCTGGGAACTTGGGGCTTCTAGGCGGCTATCGGATCAGAGTCAATGGTGAACGACACCATCATATTTCAATATTTCCGCCTCGGATGGCGAAAGGTTGCGCCGCGCGTAATCACCGTAGGCATTCGGGTCCTGCTCAAGCTCTGGATTAACCTCGAACAACTGGTCACGCTGATCCTTATCAATCGATTCTAGCGATGTATTGGCCGGATGGAAACTCTCGGTCTCGACGCCATTTGCCCACACCACATGATGTCGCTCAAGCATCAGATGGATATAGGTCACTTCGCGCATCCCGTGCTCGATCAAAACATTATGGTCATTCACCAGATCCTTGGCCGCAACCAATACTTCGGGCGTATTAAACAGCACGTTGGCCGCCGGACCTTTTACCAGCAGCCGGTGATCCGGCGATACCAGCAAATCCTCATCCGGCTCACCCTCACTCAGCGCTCCTGCCAGAATTCGCACAGGGCGCAAATGCGGCATCGCATGCAACCGCGCGCCTGTCATCCGGCGCTGGCCAATCCACAGGATTTCCTGCCCGCCATCATCCTTGGTTTGCAACCTGTCACCCTCGCCCAGTTCCTCAACCAGCCGTGGCCCGTCAGGGGTCAGGATTTTGGTCCCTTTTGTGAAACAGATAACACCGCCCGTCTGGCCACCCATCCGGTCCGGAGCTGGTTGCCCGATTGAACAGCTCACCACCCACATGTCGGTCTGCACCGGCGGAATTTCATCCAGAAACATCAATAGCGGCGGAGCATCGCTACCAACCTCGATCAAGGTAGCGGTAAAAGTGCGCCGCCCGTCGGTTATGACAAATCCACCGTCCATGACCGGATCATCAATCTGGATATCGTCATAATTTTTCTTTGGTTGTAGCGCTGCGCCAACCAGACGGCGCACTTTGCGTGCCGCCCGTTTGCGTAAATCTGCCACCTCTTTTGCCCCATCCAAAAGCAGCAATTCAGCCGGGCCATCGACCCGCACTACTTCGCCTGTCCAGCGCCACGCCGCCCCGACCGACAACATATCGGTGGATGCAGCCCGTAAGCCGTCTACTTCTGTTTGCGACCATGAAATGACAAACGTGCCTCGAAAGCCCGTTTCCATGTCTGAACGCCTGCCTCATCGTTTTTTATCGTTATTATTGCAGGCAGGCTAACACAAAACGAATCACTCTGGATAGAGTCCGATTCGGATTTTTTTCACGGACGGGTGCGCGGCCCTAGAAACGCCAGCTAAACCGGGCTGATCCGACAATCTGGCCTTCCGGCTGTCCAACGAATTCCTCGCTTAACCACGTCACACCGTAAAACGCCGATCGCCTGCCGCTTTGCCAATGCAATCCGGCCCGCAAGCGCGACCGCGTATCGGTCAAAACATACCCCTCCGATGCAGGCAGATAGATGCTGCTCTCGACCTTGGCGATATCAGCGCCCAAAACGAATGTGCCGCCCCGCGCCGCAACATGCGTTCCGCGATAGAGGTGCCCCGTGGTGACATCGCGCAACAGCAAATCCTTTTGCCCGACACCCCCAATCAGTAAATCCGCACCGATCCGGACCAGCGTTTCGTCACCGGCACGCCCCTCGACAAACGGGCGCAGCATTATCCGGTCGGAAAACCGTAATGGCCGTGCAATCTCGGTCGAAATGGTTGGATGAAACCCGTTTGCGATCTGGTTACCCAGCACCAGCGCCGATGCGGCAGTAACTCCTAAAACATCGTGAAATTCGCGCTGCATGTCGCCCAGACCGGTCTGTTTGCCGGTGATCACCAGATCAGCGCCCATGCTGACCTCGGTTTGACCCGTCCGGTAATGCGTATGAACGCCCAATGACCACGCACCGGCGAACTGTCGATCCCCTGCCGCTGGCGTGGTCAGGTTTTCCGGCGAGAACACTTCGCCACGGATGCGATATTCAAGGATGTCACCGATGCGCGTTGGCCGCTGCCCCGTCCACGCATTGCGTCCCCGCAGCTTTGAAAAAACATAAGACCCTGTGCGCCAGCGGTCCTCGCCATCGCCCAAAACATCATTGGTCATCAAACGGCCAAATCCAAGCGTCACGCGTTCGCCCGCCATTGCAGGCTCTGAGCCCGCCACAAAACCGATCAATAACGCATAAAAAAGTCCAAGGCGTGCCGCTCGCATCCCAATATCCAATCCCGTTTACGCCCCGACCTGCGGATATAAAGGAACGAAGGCATCCCGCCTAGTGCAGCGACGCAACAGGTTTTGATAAAATTCTACATGCCAGCCATCAGGCCCTGCCAGCGCGCTCAATTTCATCCGGTGTGATGCCATACCCCGGCCCCAACCGCGTGCGGGCGCTAATCAGCCGCGGATCATCAGGGCGCAGGCCCATGGTCGACAGAAATTCAACCCGCCCCCGCTGCTTGATCTCGT
>JAFLKA010000417.1 GCA_022712735.1 Marinosulfonomonas sp.
CCGCGGTTTTCGCCAACAGGACTAAGGGTGGCATGGGCATCGCGGGATTCAACATTGACCAACAGCAGGGGCGTAGTGGATAAATCGATCCCCTGCCGTGTTATCCTCTTTCTGACATCCGTCACGGCTGCTTTTGGTTTAAGGGTGCCGAGCAATGCTTTCATGACTTGGACAATCGGATCAGGGTCGGCATCCTGTCTTGCTTTTTCCGTTTCAGATGCGCATGCGGACACAAGAAATCCGCACAGGACCAGCCCGGTTGTTATTAGGTTCCGTATCTTCATCTCCAGAACCGCCCCCAACGGTTTTGCAAGGCAGGGTCGTGGAATTCCCGCACAATATTGTATAGCCGTCCTTCGACGTCCAGCCGTGCCCCGCCATCCCGTGTAAGGGAACGAATGTTTGCATTTACGGTGCGGCGAGTTGATTGTCCTGTTGCCCAACTAACCGGAATTGTCAGGCGGATGCCTTTATCGAATGACCCTTCGCCAAAGTCGGAAAATGGCACGTCGGTCAGGGTGAAATATGCGCCAACCTTCCAGCCGTTGCGAAATTCACGATCCAGTGAAATTGTTGCACCCCAATCCTTTGCCAGATAACGCCCGACATCCAGTTGGCCATGAAACCCGTTGCCAAAATCGTAATATGCAGAGGCATGGCCAGTGATCGTATCGTAGTTTTGAAACCCAAACTGTTGATCGAAGTCGCGTTGCTTGACATAATTCAGCTCGACCCCCAGCCCAAGGCGGTTGTCGATGGGTTTCCACAGGATTTCGCCGGATACACCACCATACATTTGTTCAAGATAGCCAGCACTGACGTGGCCATAAAGATCACGACCAGGTCGGAAATAATAATCCATTGTCAGACGGTTAAGAAGTGGCCCGTCAGCGCTTGTGTACTCATTAATGTCTGATCGAACATGCTGAATTATAGAATCGGAAACTCTGTTGGTTGTATTTGTCCCAAACAATGGTTGACGGATTCCGCCGGAAAACGAAAGCCCCGGTGCTATGTCGTATCTTGCAGACAGCTCTACGCCTGCATCAAGTATCACAGGGCTGTCCGGATCAAACAGGCTCGCTCCCAGATAAGGGCCCAATCCCCATTTGAAGCGCGGATACAGGTCGGCAACAGGGGCCATGTTGTCTGACGGGGCAACAGCCGTAATTTGTGCCCTGTTATATAGCAGAGTTGTACCACCAGCCGTATTTTCCAGCGCCTCTATGTCCGCGCGTTGCAATGTAATAGCGGTGGGGGCTATGCCCTCAATCACGGGTTCGATACGGAACACCTCGACCGAGGCAGGCATAACTTGCGTCAATATCCGCGCGGTTCGCCCGATGGCCTGTGGCATCGCGCTATAGCGCAGATTGCGAATTTGCACGCGCACAGAATTCCCCGACAGTTCGATGGATTCAAGTTCCATCCCTTCGGCGATTAATACCTGTGACAGTGCATTGCGGATGGCATCAGTGCGCGGTGCATCCTGAACCCATCCTGTGCCCCAATCCTGTGGCGAAATGTGGCGGGCGGGGCGGGGCTTTACCGGTATTGGTGCGCGACCCAAGCTACCGCCGGTTGGCGCATGGCGTGGGTTAAACACAAAGGTGGCCCCGACCGAGAAAACAGAGCCATAAAGATAAGCGGCAGAAAGATCGACGCCCGGGCGCAAACGATAGTTTACACCGAAGTTTAGAGGCGAGCGGTGGACAAAGCGGTCAGCGGGCAATCCTTGACTGGATTCCAGAGTATAGGCATCCGAGGAATATTCGGCCATGAGAGTCACGCGATCATTCAGGGCATAGCTGATCCCTCCAAAGAACGCAGCATCCCCGCGGAACCATTGTTTGAAGCTGGGCTCCCCTCCGAGGCCGGTCCAAACTGGTCTGGTTTCAAATTTTCCACTGATAGCGCCAAGCGGGTTGGTGAACCCGTTATATGACCCAAGCCGCCCCCAGCCTAGACCACCTGTGACAGTCAGTTTGTTGCCGATCGCCTTGGTTGCGACGATATATTCTGCGCCATAAATGCCGGTGCCCATAAAGTCCTGTAGCCCGATGGCAACGGCAGGTCTATACCGACCCTCGTCAATCAGCCGATACCGCAGATCAAAACTACGGTCCCATGTGCGTTCGCCAAGCGCATTCCAGTTGTCGATTGTTGCATAGCGAAAGCTGCCCGAAAGCCGGGGTGTTATCTGGAAACTGAGCGTTGTGCGTGCCTGCCCTTTGAATGTTGAAATAGTCATCGCCAATTCGCCATCTTCCGCACTTTGGGCAGTGGGCATATCGATCAGGCCGGGCGTGCCGTAAAGGGAATAGCTATAGGATGTGCTGCGGGTCTGGGCAAAAGATGGATGCGCAAGAAGGTCCGTCAGCCCGCCTACCAGCCCGATTGCGCAAAATCTCCATAGAATACCTGACCGTAAAATAGGGCGGATTATGGGTAAACTTGTGGGGCTTGGAACATTCCGCACTTCTTTACACTCCTGACTTGATAACCACCCGTTAGCATCGTAATTTAACTTGCTGTAAACAGTTTCACAACAAATGAATTTAATTCCGTTATGTGGTGGGGGCATATATATCGCCAGCGGTTGCGCGGACGCCACTAATGTTGTGGTTCATTGGCAAAAGTAATTGCAGCTATCACTGGGTTATAAAAAACCACAATAGTCTTTGGTTATTATTGCTGCGGTCAATGTGCCGGATTTATAGGCGCCAGTATCAATTGAAATGCGCCCGCCTTCGGCGACGGCTTGGCGCACAACTGTATGTCCATGGACGACCCACAAGTTATCATTTCGTGGCACAGTTAAAAAATCCCGATGCCCCCAAAGCAGGGCTTGTGTGTCCTGTTCACCGGGGCTGTGTGTGGGGCTCATGCCTGCATGGACACAGCATATATTGCCGCTTTGCCAAATGAGCGGCAATCCGCGAATCCAGTTCTCCATACCCTCTGGCAATGCTGCTTCCAGTGCATCACACGCTTCAAGTATATCATCCAGATCTGAATTTTCGTTCACACAGTTAATCCCGTAACTGGCCAGGGTCTGCACCCCGCCATAGCGCAACCAGCGTGGCCCGAGTTCTGCTGGATCATCAAGAAAATCCAGCATCATTTTCTCATGGTTTCCCATCAAGCAGATCACCTGATCGGGGAGGGTCTCCTGCTGCGCTTTGATGTTTTCAAGCACAGCGGCGGAATTTTTGCCGCGATCAACAAAATCGCCCACCAGTATCAAGGGGGCATCTTCGCGGCCATTGATACGCCGGTCACTATCGATTTTTTGCAGAAGGTTTTGCAGCAGATCGTCACAGCCATGCACATCGCCTATCGCATAGAATGGTGTCTCAGGGCTGAGCGGGAATGTGAAAGATACGGCTGATTGCAAAGTTTCTTTTGCAGAAAACAAGTTTTTGAGCCGACCCAACATATTTTCACACTCCACTTCACCATTGCGACGCAAATCTACAGAAACATAGAAAATTGAATTATATTGCCTTGTTTCACATCACAATGCCAAACAACATAAAGGAAACAATGCAAGTGTTTATTGTGTTTTTGGCGCAGATGTGGAACCAGAGGCAGAAGTCCCGTTTGGCAATTCCAGAGATGTTTTATGAATAGTGTGCTCCCGTCTTCCAACTCGTCAATACGTGATCGCGTTTCAACTCTTGAAACTGATGAAATCGATCTGGGTGCGTTGGTGCAAACTCTTTGGCGCGGGAAATGGTGGATTGCTTTTGCAACGACGTTGGCGATTTTGGCAGGCGGCTATTATGCTTTTGCCATCGCCGTGCCGACCTATACTGCCGAGTCAGTTGTAATGCTGGAGAACCGCCAGGAAAATGTTGCCAACCTTGAATCCGTCATGTCCGGCCTGTCAGGCGATCAGGCTACAATCAACACAGAAGTCGAAGTCATTAGCAGCCGGGGGTTGATCGAAAAGCTGGTGAACGAACTGGATTTGATCGCGGACCCGGAATTCAATACAGATTTACGCCCGGTACCCGCCATTTCCATCGGCAAAGCAGTCGACTTTGTGACAGAGTTAATCAAAGGACCGCTACCAGAAGAGCCAGCCAAAAGTGAGCGGGAAATTCTGGACACAACGATTAACAATGTTCTGGACGGTCTACGTATTTCAAATGTGCGCCAAAGCTATGTTTTCAACATTAGGGCGGTTACCGAAGGTGCCCAAAAATCTGCCGATATCACGAACACGCTGGCCGAGCTTTATATTCTAGAACAGCTTGACGTAAAATTCGAGGCAACCAAAAAAGCAACGGAATGGCTGACATCAAGGGTGGGCGAATTGCAAGTCGCGCTGGAAGAGGCCGATATTGCTGTTAAAGAGTTCAGCACCAGTACAGAGCTGGTCAGCCCGGAATTCCTGATCGCATTAAACCGCCAGCTTAAAGATTTACGTGATCGTTATTCCAGTGCCGAAACCAGCACTATTTCGGCGCTTGATTTGGTGGCCAGCTTGAAGGCGGTCAAAATCGTTGGTGATATTGTCAGCATGGAAAGGATGGCCGATGATCCCATACTGTCACGTATTTATAAGCAAATTGAAAAGGGCACTTCGGGTGCGCGTGATACGTTTTCGGATCGATTTGGCCAAATAGTTGAACGTGCAGAGGCCAGCTATAAACGTGTTGAAAACCAGCAATTGGCATTGCAGCGGTCCATTGCGGCTATCGCGACCCAGATTGAAAACCAGTCGGTTGAATTGGTCAAATTGCGCCAACTTCAACGCGAAGCCGAAGCCAGCCGCTTGATCTATGAATTTTTCCTTGGCCGCCTAAAGGAAACCAGCGTGCAACAAGGCACCCAGCAAGCTGACAGTCGTATTCTTTCACGCGCGGTTGTTCCGGTAAGGGCCTCGGCTCCGCGTAAACCAATGGTGCTGGCCCTTGCGGCTATGCTGGGCCTTTTGGCTGGCGGCACCCTGATTCTGCTACGTGAAATGCGCCAAACCGGCATCCGCACTGCTGATCAGCTGGAAAAGATTACCGGCATGACCGTTATCGGACAAATCCCGATGATCCCGGCCCGCCGCCGCTCAAAGGTCCTGAAATATCTGGTGGATAAACCTAATTCAGCCGCCGCAGAAGCAATCCGCAATTTGCGCACGTCGCTGCTTTTGTCCGACATCGACAACCCGCCCAAGGTGTTCATGTCGACATCATCCTTACCGGGCGAGGGTAAAACCACCCAATCACTGGCCTTGGCGCAAAATATGGCGGGCCTGGGCCAGAAAGTGCTGTTGATTGAAGGCGATATCCGCCGACGTGTCTTTAGCGAATATTTTGACATCAAAGAGAAACGCGGGCTACTGGCGGTTCTGTCGGGAGAGGCTGAACTGAAAGATGTTGTGACTTATGTCGACGAGCTTGGGGCTGATGTTTTGATTGGTGAAAAGTCTACTTCCAACGCAGCAGATATATTTTCATCACAGAAATTCCGGAATTTTCTTAAATCAACACGCAAAGCATATGACGCGATCATTATCGACACACCGCCCGTTCTGGTTGTGCCGGATTCCCGTGTTATCGGGCAATCGGTGGATGCAATAATATATACCGTAAAATGGGACAGCACCTCGCGGGTTCAAGTGCGCGAAGGCCTACGCATGTTCGAGACTGTGAACTTGCGGGTTGCGGGTTTAGTTCTGGCCCAGATCAACGCCAAACGAATGAAGCATTATGGTTATGGTGGTGAATACGGGGCATATGGCGCTTATGGCAGCAAGTATTATCATGACTGAAACCTGCCCACCTAAAGCGCAGAAAGTTGTGGCGTTTTACCTAATGCGAACTGAACCCGTTTATTAGGGGTCTCTGCTTTACCTTTTCTTAGGGCGCCCTAGATTTTTAGCCCTCCCACCTACCAATTTTTCAGGCAAGATGACTGAAAACCTAGGGGCTCTTCAGATTGATATTGCTCTATATTGGTTCAATAGTTTGCGCAGGCGTGGACAACGAAATGCTTCCAGTCGTAAAATCCGCAACCGGCACCTTGAGGGCTTGTGATCCGGTTGCAGTTTGTTCCATTTTGGCAATGGGTTCAGGAACCACCGATACACCAGTATACCAGACCTTATGAGCCGACCCAGTATCCGGGAAGGCTAAATACCCGCCAGCTCGGTTGGAGTAATTTGGCAACCAGAACGGTTTCACAGTAGTAGTACCGGGTGGGAAGTTATTTGTTACATTGCCACCTGAATAATCAATGCCGCCCATATAGCTCTGACTATGGTACCAGCGGTCGGTTTCTGCAAGAATAGTTCCGCTATAAAATGAGTACTTATAGCTCCCACCATTTGAACTATTGGCTAGATTCGTTCCGCTTGGCCAAGTCCCCGAAGGATCGCCCGGATTTCCAAGACTGGCGGGCCAAGGCGCTTTTAGCGTCACCGTATTGGCCGTTTTGTCCACTTGGCCAAGGTCAAACAGATCAAAGGCTACAATCCGGCTATAATGACTATAGGCTTGGCCACCACTGTTACGGTATCCAAAAACGATTATT
>JAFLKA010000260.1 GCA_022712735.1 Marinosulfonomonas sp.
GCAAGAGACCGAGCAGCTGGGCGGATACACCCGCGCCCAATTGGCAGCCCTACGTCCGCCTGCCCGTCCTGTTGCACCAAAAGTTATCGAGGAACGCGATGAAACGCCGACCGCACAAGCGGTTGTGCTGTCCAGCGCCCCGAAACATCGCCCGCGCAATTTCGCCAGAGTGGTAGCGCGCGCCCGTGCCACCGCCCCCACAGCATCCGCCAACGCCCCACGCGAAGTTGCCACAGCCGCCACAGCCGTGCCCCGCAACCAGACTGTCGCGCCCAGCTCGCCCACCCGCGCATCTGTGGCGCGTCTGGCCACAACCAAAAACGCGATCAACCTGCGGCGCACATCTTTGATCGGGGTCTATGGATCCCCCAGCAAGCGCCGCGCATTGGTGCGCCTGTCCAACGGGCGCTACGTTAAGGTCAAGGTGGGTCAACGTGTGGATGGAGGCAAGGTCGCCGCCATTGGCGAAAGCGAGCTGCGTTACGTCAAAGGCGGGCGCACCATCATCCTGCGGATGCCGAAAACCTAGGGTCTTGACCCTCGGCGGCCTATTCCGCCACCAGTTCCCCGCTTTCAATCTGCTCGCGCTCAATCGATTCAAACAGCGCTTTGAAGTTGCCTTCACCAAAGCCATCATCACCTTTGCGCTGGATGAATTCAAAAAAGATCGGACCGATCACGGTTTTACTGAATATTTGCAGCAGAATGCGGGTTTCACCGCCATCCAAAACGCCCTCGCCATCAATCAGAATGCCGTGCTTCATCATCTTGCCCAGCGGCTCGGTATGATCCACCACGCGGGTCTGGCTCATCTCGTAATAGGCCTTGGGTGGGCCGGGCATAAACTCCAGCCCCTTATCGGCAACGGCATCGGTTGACGCATAGATGTCATCCGTCCCCACCGCGATATGCTGGATTCCCTCGCCGTTATAACGCTTCAGATACGCCACGATCTGCCCCTTCTCGCCACGATCCTCGTTCACCGGAATGCGGATGCGCCCACAGGGCGAGGTCAATGCGCGGCTAAACAGACCGGAGTGTTTGCCCTGAATGTCAAAGAACCGGATTTCCTTGAAATTGAACAGATCGGCGTAGAATTTGAACCACTTGTCCATATTGCCCTTGTGAACATTGTTGGTCAGGTGATCGAGGTAATAAAACCCGTCGCCAACCGGATGCGCATTATCAATCCAGTCGAATTCGTCGTTATAGGGGCTGGTGTCGTAATACTGATCGATGAAGTAAATCAGCGACCCACCGATGCCCAGAATAGCGGGCACATCCATGGTTTTGTCAGGATCAGTGTAGGGCGTCCCCCCCTTTGACACCGCATGGTCGAACGCCTTTTGCGCATCCACCACCCGCCACGCCATTGATGGCGCGCAGGGGCCGTGCAGATCGGCAAACCGCATGGCAAATGACCCGGGTTCAGAGTTCAGCAGATAACTGACATCGCCCTGTTTCCACAGCTCCACCGCTTTATGTTTGTGGTTGGCGACGTGCTGATATCCCATCTTGGCAAACAGATCACGCAGCTCTTGCGGCTCCTTATGCGCAAATTCGACAAATTCAAATCCGTCGGTTCCGGCGGGGTTTTCCGCGCTGATCACGGATCGCGGGGCGTCATGCGGGAATGGTCCCATGGTGTTTCTCCTGTTCGCTTGTTTCCGTGCAAGCATATCAAGGTTTATCCGTAATTCGTGCGCATAATTACTGGACACTCTGCTAATTTGCGCGGTAAGATAACATTAATTCCAATATTTACGCGGAATAACAGCATGCCCCTTGATAAAACCGACTCCCGCCTTTTGGCTGAACTACAGAAAAACGCGCACCTGCCCGCCGCCGAACTTGGTGATATGCTCGCACTTTCTCCATCCCAAGCTGGGCGTCGGCGCCAGCGGCTGGAAATGGACGGCTACATCACCGGTTACGGCGCGAAACTTGACGCCCAACGCCTTGGCCTAACGGTTCAGGGGTTCGTGCAGGTGCAAATGGCAGCCCATGATGACAAGGCGGCAAAATCATTCGCCAGCCTGATCACATTGCGCCCCGAAGTGATCAGCGCCTGGACCCTGACGGGCGAAGCAGACTACTTGCTGCACGTCTATTGCGCTGATCTGGCGGCACTAAACATCTTTATTCAGGAGGTGCTGCTGCCCCACCCCGCCGTTGCCCGTGTGCAAAGCCAAATCGTAATGAATGAGCTAAAGGCAGATGCCCCGCTGCCCACTTAACCCTTTCTTCTTGCCTTAAATACCTGCCGCGCGCAGCGCATAGAATCCCTACCCCGCCGCAACCCCCGCCTCGGCAAACGTAGACATGCCCGAATGACAGGCAATCGCCCCCTTCAAGACACCAATCGCCAGCGCCCCGCCCGAGCCTTCGCCCAAACGCATATCCAGCGCCAGCAACGGCTCCTTGCCGATATTCTTCAAAATCATCCCATGCGCCGCCTCTGCCGATACATGGCCCGCAACCGTATGGTCCAGCGCCCCAGTTACCGTCATTTCCAATACAGATGCTGCCGCCGAGCAGATAAACCCGTCCAGTATCACCGGAATACGCAAAATCCGCGCCCGCGCAATCGCCCCCGCCATCGCCGCCAATTCACGCCCGCCCAAACAGCGCAATACCTGCAACGGATCATCCAGCACAGCCGCATGCCGTGCCAACCCGTCCGCCACAACGCGGGTCTTGACCGCCAGACCTGCGTCATCCACCCCCGTGCCACGCCCGGTCCAGTCCCCAGCCGCACCACCAAACAACGCCGCCGCAATTGCCGCTGCCGATGTGGTGTTGCCAATGCCCATCTCTCCGGTCACCAACAGGTCCGCCGACGCATCAACCGCCTCCCAGCCTGTCATCAACGCCGCCACCACCTCGGCCTCGGACATCGCCGCCTCAACCGTGAAATCCGCCGTTGGTGTATCCAGCGACAGCGCATGCACATCCATTTTGGCGCCAAACGTCTTGGCCAACTGGTTAATCGCCGCCCCGCCATGTTGAAAATTCATAACCATCTGCTCGGTTACTTCTGAGGGAAACGCCGAAACGCCCTGCGCACAAACCCCGTGGTTGCCGGCAAAGATAATGATCTGCGGCGCTGTTAGCGCAGGACGCGCATCGCCGCGCCACCCCGCATACCAGATCGCCAAATCCTCCAACCGCCCCAGCGCACTCGGCGGCTTGGTCAACTGACCGTTGCGCGCCTCGGCCCCCGCCCGCGCCGCCGCATCCGCCGCAGGCATATCGTTCAAAATCGCGCGAAATTCGGCAAGCGTGGTAAAAGTCATCTCGGTCCCTCGTTGATCTCTTATGCCTTATTGGTTTAACGATTAGGCAAGTGCAAGATGCAATAAAAAGGCCCTGTTAATGTCA
>JAFLKA010000349.1 GCA_022712735.1 Marinosulfonomonas sp.
ACCATCAGTTGCGACAGTAAATATCTGTCGAATCTGGCCACGCGCTATATCCCCCCCGGGAAGGTTTACAATTGTGCCTAACCTAGCCGATATATATGCGGGGTGAAACTGCTATCTGGCGTTTGGGCGTATCAAAGGCTAGGTATGGCAAAACCCCGCCTTAACGGGCAAAACAGGAGAACGCCATGACCACCCCCCGCCGGATAGAATTCAAAGAAACTGATCTTGATATTATTGCCGCGGCAACAGGCCGGATTGTGGTGTTTTTGGGTCTTGAGGGACAGTTAGATATATGTGCCCGACGGGTGAACCGCCTGTGCAAAGGCGCGTTAAAACGGTTTGCGGAATCCGAGGCGTTTGAAGCAATGAAAGTGTCCGAGGCGCGTGACCTGGCATTTCCTGCGGGGATGGCGTGTGATGCGGTGCAAGTGGTCAAGCTGAAGCGGCGGCCCAAGGCCGATGAAGCCCGCAAGGCCGGTGCTGCCATTGCCAAGGCCGCTGGCACGGCGGATTTGCAGATTCTGGCGGGCAATCTGGCACAGGTGGCCGAGGTTTCGTTGGGGCTGGCGTTGCGCGGCTATGATTTTAGCTGCCATAAAACGAAAGAGCCGGATGTGATGGGGCCTGCGATTTTCATGGTGACCAAACCCGAAGAAGTGGCGGCTATCGCTGGTCCAATGGCAGCTGTGGCCGAGGGTGTATTTTTCACCCGCGATCTGGTGAACGAGCCTGCCAACATCCTGACAACAGACGATTTTGCCGCACGGTTGGCGGCGATGCACGAATTAGGTCTCGAGGTCGAAATCCTTGAGGAGGACGAGCTGGAAAAGCTGGGCATGGGGGCTTTGCTGTCGGTTGGTCAAGGCTCGCGCAGCCCCTCCAAGGTGGTGGTGATGCAATGGAATGGCGGCAAAAAGGGCGAAGCCCCACTGGCGCTGGTCGGCAAAGGCGTGGTGTTTGACACGGGCGGCATTTCGTTGAAACCGGCAGCGGGTATGGAAGATATGACCATGGATATGGGCGGCGCAGGTGTTGTGGCGGG
Source organism: Marinosulfonomonas sp. (assembly GCA_022712735.1). Next base: position 1,043 of record JAFLKA010000349.1, read on the forward strand.
CGTAATGCGCACGCTGGCGATGCGCAAATCCAAGGCGAATGTTGTGGGGTTGGTCGGGCTGGTTGAAAACATGCCAGACGGTGCGGCAACGCGGCCCGGCGACGTGGTGCGCTCGATGAAGGGCGACACGATCGAGGTGATCAACACGGACGCCGAGGGGCGTTTGGTGCTGGCGGATGTTTTGTGGTACGCGCAGGAACGGTTCAAACCGACAGGTGTGATCAATCTGGCCACCCTGACAGGGGCGGTGATCATTGGCCTTGGCCATGACAATGCTGGCGTGTTTTCCAACGACAACACCCTGTGCAACGCCTTTCTAAAGGCCGCAAAAACCGAGGGCGAGGGCGCGTGGCGTCTGCCGCTGGACGCGAGCTATGACAAATTGATCGATTCCCGCATTGCCGATATGAAAAACACAGGCGGGCGGCCTGCCGGATCAATCACTGCGGCGAAATTCCTGCAACGGTTTGTGCCTGATGAAATGCCTTGGATCCATCTGGATATCGCCGGCACAGCCCTGCTAAAAACTGAATCTACCCTTGCGCCCAAAGGCGCGACCGGTTGGGGCGTGATGGCGCTGGATCGTCTGATCCGCGACATGCAGGAAGAGTAATGGGTGCCGTCTATTTCTACCACCTGACCCGTGCCCCGCTAGAAGCGGTACTGCCGATGCTGCTGGAAAAATCCATCGGTGCCGGTTGGCGGATTATGGTGCGAGGAACGGATGATAACCGTATGAAATGGCTGGATGAAAAACTGTGGCTGGGGCGTGATGACGGGTTCCTGCCGCATGGGCTGGCGGGGGGTGACCATGATGCGGCACAGCCAATTTTGCTGACCACCCAAACCACCGCCGCCAATGATGTGACCTGTGTTCTGGCCGTTGATGGGGCGGATGTATCCGTTGAGGAGGTCAATAAAATGGAGCGGGTCAGCATCTTGTTTGATGGCAATGACGAGACGGCCCTGACCCGTGCCCGTGAACAATGGAAAGCCCTGACAGAAGCAGGATGTTCCGCCCAATACTGGTCACAAGAAAGCGGCAACTGGGAAAAAAAGGCCGAACGCTAGGCCCATTTTCGTTCCATAAATATCCGCGCCGCAGGCATAGAATCTCTAACGCCGCAGCACCATTTTACCGCCGCCTATCTCGATCTTGCTGTAGCGCTGTAAATAGGTCATTCCCAACAGCGATTTGTCCATTTCCCCCTCATTCACCGAGGCGCCAACAGACAGGTCTACAATCTCGCCCAACCGCACATTTTGCAACCGAACCCGCGCTGTGCGAACTTCGCCATTGGCGGTGTTGGCGATGCCGCTGTAAAACAGGTTCTCAACATCAATTCCGATCCGCACCGCATCGGCCTTGGTCAGCACCACATCCGAGGCCCCCGTGTCGATGACAAATTCCACGTCGGTTCCGTCGATATCCAGCGTTAGGTAATAATGCCCATCGCCCGAGCGGGGCACTTCAACCGTGGCCATCCCGTCGATATAGGACTGGCTGGGGGTAACATTATCGCGGATGTCAGACCACAGCCCGATCGCCGCAATCACCCCGACAAAAATCAGCGCCCAAACCGCGGCCTGTTGTGCAGTTTTACCCAGGTTTTTGCGATTGCCGACAAAGAACCATCCGGCAATGACGCTGCCCAGCAGGACAAGATAAATCAACTGTGCAAGGTTATCTGAATTCATCACGCGTGCCTTTCGTTGGTCTAGATATAGGCACGAATAGCCTATCCGCCAAGCCAGTTGATCGCGGTAATGCCATCAATCACGAATTGCACTGATAAGGCAGCCAAAAGCATCCCCAACAAACGACTAACGACATTGGTGCCGGTATCGCCTAACACACGTTCCAGCAGGTTTGCTGACAGGAAAAACAGCATGACCAGCAGCAATACGGCTAGCAAAACCAGCATTATGGCACCAACAGCAGCCCAATCGTCGCCAGCTTGTCCGGTTAACAGGATGATTGTTGCGATGGAACCGGGGCCAGCGATCAGCGGGGTGGCCAGCGGAAACACCGAGGGGTCGTTTTCAGAACTGGCCTGACCTTTGCGCCGTTTGGTGCGTCGTTCAAACAACATATCCAGCGCTGTTAAAAACAGCAAAATGCCGCCTGCAATGCGAAAGGCGGGCATTGAAATGCCGGCGAACCCCAACACCGCCTCGCCAAACAGCCCGAACAACACCAGCAACCCACCAGCAATGACGGTGGCGCGAATGGCGATGCCGCGCCTGTGGGCTGCGTCCTCGCCTTTGGTCAAGGCCACGAACAGTGGTGCCAACCCGATTGGGTCGATGATCACAAACAAGGTGATAAATGCAGTTATGATGGCGGCTTGATCCACTTAGAGTGCGCCTCGAATCAACAACATCGGGGTATTCAACTGAGACATGCTCATTTCTGGGCCTTTTCCAGTTTCTCCAACGCTTTCATCCACATTTCATCAGCACGATCCAGCGCGTTCATCACCTCGGAATACTTGCGCTGCCATGGTTCGGCCCTGTTGCCTGCGTCCTCGTCATACAGCGCCGGATCGGCCAATTTTTTGGCCAGTTTATCGCGCATATCGTTCAGTTTCCCGACCCGCTCCTCGCATTTACGCACATCGGCGCGCATGGCAATAATTTGATCGCGCGAGGCGCGTTTGGGCGCGGCTTTGGCTTTTTTGGGCTTGGCGGGGGCATCTTTGGTCAGCAGGTCTTTGCGGTAGGCCTGCAAATCATCCTCCCACACCGAAACGCCGCCATCTTTGACCAACCACAAACGGTCCGCCACCATAGACAGCAGATGCATGTCGTGGCTGATCAGGATCACCGCCCCCGAATAGGCGGTCAGCGCCTCGACCAATGCCTCGCGGCTTTCGATATCAAGGTGGTTTGTTGGCTCGTCCAAGATCAGCAAATGTGGTGCTGGCAGGGTGGCCAGCAACAGGGATAGCCGCGCCTTTTGACCACCAGACAGGCGTCCGACTTCGGTTTCCGCCTGATCCGCGCCCAGACCAAAGCCAGCAAGGCGCGCCCGCAGCTTGGCCTGACCCTCGTTCGGACGCTCGCGGAATAGATGCTGTAGCGGGGTTTCATCGATGTATAATTCGTCAACCTGATGCTGTGCAAAGAACCCGATCCGCAGTTTGCGCGAGGTGGTCATCTGACCCGACATTGGTTTAAGTCTGTCTGATAACAGCTTGGCAAGGGTGGATTTCCCCTGACCGTTCTTGCCCAGAAGCGCGATCCGGTCGTCCTGATCAATCCGCAGGTTCAGGTTCTTTAGAACCGCCTTTCCGTCATAGCCGACAGACACACCTTCGCAGGAAATAATCGGCGGTGACAGCTCCTCTGGCTCGGGGAAACTGAACACCGTGCGTGCGGCATCTTCGGGTGCGCGGATAGTCTCCATTTTCTCCAGCATTTTCACGCGACTTTGCGCTTGTTTCGCCTTTGAGGCTTTGGCCTTGAAACGGTCCACAAAACTTTGCAAATGGGCGCGGTGCAATTCCTGTTTCTTGGCCGCTGCGGCCTGCACTTCGCGTTGGGCTTTGCGTTGACGCACGAATTGATCGTAGGGGCCGGAATAGAGCGTTAGGGATTTGTTCTCCAGATGCAGGATCGCCCCGACCGCACGGTTCAACAACTCGCGGTCGTGTGAAATGATCAGCACGGTGTGCGGGTATTTCACCAGATACGCCTCAAGCCAGAGCGATCCCTCTAAATCGAGATAGTTGGTCGGCTCGTCCAGTAGCAGGTAATCCGGCTCGCTGAACAGCACGGCGGCCAGTGCTACCCGCATCCGCCAACCACCGGAAAAACCGGAACAGGGCATCTTTTGCTCTGCCGCATCAAACCCCAGCCCTTTCAGGATGGATGAGGCGCGGGCCTCGGCGGAATAAGCATCAATATCGGCAAGGCGCGTGTGGATATCAGCAATCCGGTGTGCGTCGGTGGCGGTTTCGGATTCGGTCATGAGCGCGGCGCGTTCGGTATCGGCGGCCAGAACCGTGTCGATCAACGACACCTCGTTGCCCGGCACTTCCTGACTAACGCCGCCAATGCGGGCGCGCGAGGGCAGGGTGATGGTGCCGGTTTCCGACGGGATATCACCGCGGATCAGGTTGAACAGTGTGGTTTTACCTGCCCCATTGCGTCCGATCAGGCCCACTTTGTGGCCTGTCGGGATGGTGGCGCTGGCGCCTTCAAACAGGGGCTTGCCCTGAATGGCGAAATTTAGATCATTGATGCGTAACATGACGCGCGGTTTGGCCTATGATGCGGGCAAGGTCAATCGCTGCTTTTCAAGGCGCAATTGACGTGTTAGCAGGGCGGCGAAATTATCACGGGGCGGGCAGGGTGCCTGCCGCAATTAGGAAAGAAACCACCATGGCCATTCAGCGCACATTTTCGATCATCAAACCAGACGCCACCAAACGCAACCTGACCGGCGCAATCGTCGCCAAATTCGAGGCTGCGGGCCTGCGGATCGTTGCCAGCAAGCGTATCCAGTTGACGCTGGCACAGGCACAAGCGTTCTACGGTGTGCATTCAGAACGCCCGTTCTTTGGCGAACTGTGTGACTTCATGATTTCAGAACCGATCGTTGTGCAGGTTCTGGAAGGCGAAGACGCGATTGCCAAAAACCGCGAAGTGATGGGCGCAACCAATCCTGCCGATGCCGATGCGGGCACTATTCGCAAGGAATTTGCACTGTCGATTGGCGAAAATTCGGTTCACGGATCAGACGCACCGGAAACAGCCGCCGAAGAAATCGCGTTTTTCTTCTCGGGTCTTGAGCTGGTTGGCTAAGCGGATTTTTTGAAAAAATCCGAGTAAAATTATTTCAAATAATTTTAGCCGCGCTTGCGTTCAATAACACCGATCATATCATGGGCCGCTTCCAGTTCGGAGCGGCCTTTGTCATGCCCGCTGTCCTTTAATGCATCAAACCGCGCTCGCAGCGCCGTTTTTTCATCTCCCTGACAATCGTTCCACGGACGCCCTTGCAGGCCCATGACCATGGCGTAGTATGCAATAAAATGGGGTTTGGAGCCGGATTGCAGCAGTTTGCGATAGGCTGCATCGGGGCCAAGGTCGCGCAACTGTTCTGCCGTATGAATGCCCGCGCGTGCGTATACAGCGTCAGAGGCGGG
>JAFLKA010000295.1 GCA_022712735.1 Marinosulfonomonas sp.
TTCGGGCCTTCGCAAAGCGATATTGCGCCCTCAATGTCGGGGGCGCGAGATAAAACAATCTCGCCGCTTCTGTAACAGTGCATATACATTGTAATATCCTTTCATAATTGTGCCACCGTGGACCTTCCGACAGGGAGAGAAGGGGTCGTTTGCGGGAGAGTGTGAAATCCTACGTTAGTGCGTAGCAGCCGTTCGTGCAGCGCGCAGCGAATTCACTGAAAGATGCAGGTTTCTCGGACGCCTCGCGGGCCGTTTGAGTAATGCGGGACGTTGCCTGGCGTCGGAGAAGCGCTCAAGCGGGAAATCGCGGGGTTGGTTTTTGGCGGATCAGCTGGGTTTATGGGGATTTGAGGGTTGCGGCTGCTTTGGGTTTGGGTGGGAAGGATGCCTTCGCGGGGCTCGTGTGCTCGAATTCAGCATGTGTTTTGCAGGTTTGCCGACGATATGCGTTGCTTCCCACAGGTTCCGGCAATTTTTGCGCCACTGTGCCATAGATTTGCACAAGTCTGCTGGGCCTCGCGCCGGTGTGGCGTGAGGCTGAGGCAGGAATGAGCGGTAATACCCGTGAGTTGCGCGCGAATGTCATGCGGCGGACCTCCACGCGGATGGTGGTGCTCTGGGCTGCTGTTGTGGCGGGCGCGCGTCGATGATGATCAGTCGTCCACCGCAACACGGACAAGGGATCGCGAGCGTTCGGGGTTGGTCATCTGGACTACTGGCGATGTCGTCATTGCTTTGATCTATAGGTGGTGTTTTGACCCTGAGTAGAACCCTGATCCGGGCGATGTTGGCGGCACGGTTGCCATTACCGAAAAAGCCGTAGTGACGGATGCGATGTTGGCCTTTTGGCAGAACGTGGATCAGGAACCGGCGATAAACAGGGTTCGCTCGATACGGCCAACTTCGCGTAGTGCTGCCGCAAGATCATTCTGGCGCGGGTAGGACGCCAGTTTGCGCAAGATTTGACTGGGCGCAATCGTTCCCGTTGTCATGGTCGCTGCAATCCTCAGAATATCCGGCCAGTTTGAAGCAATCAGGTCTTCACGTATTTTGCCCCCAACCAGGCTTTTCAAGTTTGGCGGGGTTCCTCCGGTATCCAATACATAAAGCCGCTTTGATGGAAAGTTACGTATGCGAGGAATGAAGCGGTGTCCCAAAATTGAGGTGACGGCAAATACGTGGTCGGTGAAGCCGCCAGTATCCGCATACTGCTCTTTGATCCGTTTGCCCGTTTCATTGTTCAGCAAACCATCGAGTATATAGGGTGCCTCACTAACTGTGGCTGGAATTGCCTGTGAGGCAAATGGTGCGAACTGATCGGAGACGTGAGTGTAGGCCTTTAATCCCGGCGTCCGTCCGTATTTGGCATTGATGAGATTCATCGCCTCACCCTGCCGCGTTGTTGGAAAGAATTGGCCATCGCTTGATGCCGTCATACCCAGCCCCCAGGAGTGTGCCATTGGCAAACCGGCCTGAGCTTCGACGACAGCAGCAAGGGCGCGGTTGTACGCTTCGCTCTCTACGTGCCAACGTGAGATGCGCATCAATTCCCAAAACCCATGCGAGTTGCTGGCGTTAGCCATCTTGGTCAATCCAAGGTTCAAGCCTTCTGCCAGAAGAACATTCATCAGGCCGGTGCGATCCTTTGGTGGTGCTCCTGTACGTAGATGAGTGAAAGCGTCAGAAAACCCCACGACATTATCAACATCCAGCATGATGTCAGTGACCCGTGCATCAGGGATGCGCTTATATAGATCAAATATCAGATCATCCGCTCCAGCCGGGGGTCTCGCAGTTAGACGGCTCAATTTAAGTATGCCGCCATCAACAGACCCACCGGGGATGGTGCCCGCTTTGGCGGCGGCTGAGAGCTTTTCCAGCCCGAGTTCCATTTGTGCATGACGATCTGCAAGCCATTCCTCGGGATCAAGTGGCACGGCCAATCGTGCATTCGTAGCTGCAACCTGTGCCGGTACCAGAACCTGTTTCAAGTCGCCGTAACGCCGCGACTGGTCCAACCAAATATCGCCTGACCGAAACGCATCACGCATGTGAGACAGGGCGGCCACCTCCCAGAGGCGATTGTCGTCAGCATCTTGAAGTTTCAGATGCCGATGCCATTTTGATGTCCGACGCAAGAAACCTGTTGGTTGATCGTGCCGCGCGTTTTGGCGGATCAGGTCAAGAGCGCCCAGCAGCGGCGTTGCGACTTTTGCTCCACTTATGTTCAAGAGGCCCAGCATTCGGACAATATATCGACGGAACCGATTATGGCCCTGAACAACATGGGAAATTGGTTCTGATGAAAATGTATCCGTCAATTGAGCAGCAACAGCGACGAGGTCCGGTAGGTTTGACCAACCGGGGCAGGATGAGACCGCCTTATCTAGAGACGTGCCATCGTTCTTTGCCCCCAACAGGACTGAACCCATATCTCGGAACGAACACAATGTTTGTTGCGCAGCCTGTCTAGCATTCTCTATGCGGGCGTCGCACAGACGCTGTCCTTCGCGCCAAGTCTTTCCGACAATGCGATCATGGGTTTCAACGACAGCATCGGCAAGCGCCCCTCGCCATTCAAACGCACAGACAGCAAGTATCGCATGGCGTCGATCATCAGGCAGGTCTCGCAGGCCATCGGCAAAATATCGTTCCCCCTGACGGCGCAGACGGACAACACGATGCTCCGGAACATCATCAAACAAGTTTGTTGGCATTTTGGCTTGCTTAAGAAACTCCAGCCGATCCAACAAACGGTTGGCCTTTGCCGAATTATTCCCCACCTCAAACTGACGCAACCAGACAAAGCGGGACAGTCGGTCATCAACGTGTTCGGACAGCAGTGTATCGAGCCAAGAGAGCGTTTCCTGATCTAAACGGCTCGAAACTCTAGTCTCAATCCGACGCTCAGCCGCAACAAGCGCATCTGCGCATATCCGCTCGATTGTCGTCACCGCGGGCAGGATAGTGAGTGTTCTGCGGCATTCATCAACAAATCTGCACGCAATATCCTCGTTAGACGTCGCGTGTTCCGCCTGTTCATCGAGCCAGTCCTTCAGGTCACGGGCCCCGCGACCGGTGAAAGCACGGTATCCATAGACCTGCCGCAGTGTCGCCATGTGTTCATGCCGAGTTTCCTCTCGAATTGCATAATCTTTAAGAAAATCTCCGATCAAGCCTAGCTGAGCCGCGATGTAGTTGGTGATTTCAATCGGTATGAGTTCGCCGGGCACAAGCGCGCGACCGGGGAAACGCAAGACGCAAAGTTGCAGAGTAAAACCTAACCGATTGTGTTGACGGCGGCGGCGATTGATTTGCTCTAGATCTTCATCGGCCAACGTGTACTGCCTGAGTATCGTCGCCTCGTCTCTTGGTAGATCGAACAAAGCACTTCTTTGCTTGGACGTTAGTATTGTTCTGTGAGCCATGTTTCTTTTGCCTTCGTACACCCTATTGCGTATCTTTGTTTAAGATATGAGATAAGGAATAGGTTTTATGGCTGAAAGACGAGAAGATTTTAGAATATCACAAACGATCGTTTGTGAAACATGCTAATCGGCTACGCCCGGGTTTCCAAATCGGACGGCAGCCAATCCCTTGATCTCCAAAGAGACGCTTTGCAAATGGCAGACGTACTCGATGATCATGTCTACTCAGATCAAGCATCAGGAAAAAAAGATGACCGACCTGGATTGGAGGCCTGCCTCAAGGCGCTTCGAGATGGTGATGTATTGGTGATTTGGAAGCTAGACCGACTTGGGCGCAGTCTACACCACTTGGTAAAAACCGTTACCGCACTGTCAGATCGAGGTGTTGGTCTCAAGGTGCTCACCGGACAGGGCGCGCAGATTGATACAACAACAGCAGCAGGCCGATTATCCTTTGGTATTTTCGCCGCTCTTGCCGAATTCGAAAGCGAGTTAATTCGTGAACGAACTTTGGCAGGACTTCAAGCTGCGCGAGCACGTGGGCGGAAAGGCGGGCGAAAGTTCGCATTGTCCAAAGCTCAGGTCCGACTGGCGCAGGCGGCAATGGCAAACAGGGATACATCGGTTTCCGAGTTGTGCGGAGAACTGGGGGTTAAGCCAGTCACGCTGTACAGATACGTTGATCCAAACGGCGATTTACGCGACTACGGAAAACGTGTCCTAGATGCTTAGCGTAGGATTCCACACTCTCCCGCAAACGACCCCAAACAGACAATAGCGAAGATAGCCATGATCAAAAAAAGACCCCGCAGAGGCGGGGCCAGTTGGTTCCTTCACCACAAAGGATTTCGGTTATTTCGGGGGCCATAGATGATTGCCTTTGGCGTCAAAAACGGCGGTGATATTTATTTGTTCAATCAAGGGTGTGATACCAAGCGTTGTGAGGGCATAAACGATACGTTGGATTGTATCGTCAGGCATGGCAATTGGTTCGCCTGTTGCAACTTCAACCCTTCCATGTGCTTCAATTATTGTCCCTGATAGGTCGGCCATAATCTTACCTCGTTAATGATGGGAAACACGCTCATAAAAAACATCTAAGGCTTCCATAGCTGCATCTTCAGTCTGCGCTTCAGGTAGTCCTGGAACAAGCCATGTTTCGCCATCGTATGCCAGTCGCGCTTTGGCGTTCAACCGTTGCAACAGATCATCTTTCGGGCCTTCGCAAAGCGATATTGCGCCCTCAATGTCGGGGGCGCGAGATAAAACAATCTCGCCGCTTCTGTAACAGTGCATATACATTGTAATATCCTTTCATAATTGTGCCACCGTGGACCTTCCGACAGGGAGAGAA
>JAFLKA010000274.1 GCA_022712735.1 Marinosulfonomonas sp.
GGTGCATTGTTGGGCAAGTTGGCAACTGCCAGCTTGTGGAATGTCGGTTTGGAGCGCGCGTTCGAGTGCTTGCCGCCAACCCAGATCGCAATCTTGGTGCTGTCTGCCCCGTTGATTTGCATCGGTGGGCAGGGTGGATAACAGGCGCCACAACAAACGCATTTCTTCTCGTCAACTTCCAGCGTCGCTTTGCCGTCAACCATCGCAGGGCGGATCGCTGCCACAGGGCAACGGGCCACAACGGCGGGGCGTTCACAAACGTTGGCAACCAGATCGTGGTTGATTTTCGGTGGTTTGGTGTATTGCACGTTGATCGCAATATCGCCTTGGCCACCACAGTTGATCTGACAACAGGATGTGGTGATCCGCACGCGGTTCGGCATGTGCTCGTTGATGAATTCATCATGCAGCATGTCCATCAGACCCTTGACCACGCCCGAGGCATCAGTGCCCGGAATATCGCAGTGCAGCCAGCCTTGAGTGTGCGAAATCATCGAAACGGACGCACCGGTGCCGCCCACAGGGAAGCCACCTTCGCCCAAACGGTCGATCAGTGGCTGAACTTTGGCCTCGTCCGCGACCATATACTCGATGTTGGAGCGGGTGGTGAAACGGATGTGACCATCGGCAAATTCGTCACCAATGTCGCACAGGGTGCGAATGGTGAATACGTCCATCTGGCGCTGCGTACCAGCGCGTACAGTATAGATAACATCGCCGGATTTGGCCACGTGGCGCAACACGCCGGGGCGTGGGCGATCATGATAGGCCCATTTACCGTGGTTCTTTTCCATCACTGGATGCATGTACTGGAAGTGATCCGGAACACCAACCTCGTCGGCGGTTCTTGGGGTGACTTTCTCGTTCATTTTCTTCTCCCTGTCTCTGCGCACCCCTCAGGGCCGCAGAGTTGTCTATTTCAGTTGATCCAGACCGGCTGATTACCCGTCGACCGTCATGCCGGCATCCAGCGCTTTGCGCTCGAACCACTTGGCGGCCTCTTCGTCGAAATCATCGGTACGAACATAGCTGGATGTGCGCGGATGGTTGACCATATTCGGGTCAGCCTCGACACCAACAGCCTCAAGGAAGGAAGGCAGACCGATGCGGTCGATGGTTTCCCCTACCCGCTCGTGCTCCAGTGCGTTGTCGGCAAAGAACTCGATGCAGGTTTCGGCGAACTCTTCCAGTTCCTCGTAATCCTCTTCGGTGTCCAGCTTGATGAACGGCTTGATCATGATGCCCATCATATCGCCAACTTTCAGCGACCGCTTACCACCGATGATTACCGACGCACCTTTGTCATCACCCGGGCTCAGCGCCTTGGTCATAACGTTGATACAGTGCATGCAGCGCACGCAGGATTTATTGTCGATTTCCATTGTGTCATCGTCGTTCAGCGAAATGGCACGGGTCGGACACATCGAAACAACGGTGTCGATGGTGTACTTGCGGCCCTTCTCGGCGATATGCTCTTTCACTTTCGCCTGATCAATCTTGATGTCGTCACGCCATGTGCCGATCACCGCGAAATCTGCACGGTGGATCGCGTTCACACAGTCATTGCCACAACCCGAGAATTTGAACTTGAACTTATAAGGCAGCGACGGACGGTGCATTTCATCCAGGAAGCGGTTGATAATGCCGCGGTGCGCTTTGGCCTCATCGAAACAGGATTGCTCGCAACGGGCAGCCCCGACACAGCTCATTGCCGTGCGCAGTGCAGGACCAGCGCCGCCAAGGTCAAAACCCAGCTCGTTGATCGCGTCAAACGCTGCCTGGGTGTTTTCCGAAGTACAACCCTGCAACATGATGTCGCCGGATTGGCCGTGGAAAGCGATCAGGCCAGAACCGTGCTCTTCCCAGATGTCGCATAATTTGCGCAGAATTTCAGTGGTATAGTGAAAACCGGGAGGCGGCATAACACGCAATGTGTGGAATTCTTTTGATTCAGGGAATTTGTCAGCCACTTCGGAATAGCGCGGGATGATACCGCCGCCATAACCGTAAACAGACACAACGCCACCCTTCCAATACCCTTTACGGTTTTCGTAGGAGTGGTTCAGCTGACCCAGAAGGTCGTTCATCATCGGGGCGTATTTTTCGCCCTTGGCATCACGAAGGCGCTTCAGGCCCGTTACAAAACTTGGCCAAGGTCCGTCTTCCAACTGGTCCAACATAGGTGTTGGGTGGATTTCGACTTCTTTGGCTTTGCCGTCTTTATGATCGCCATCTTTCATAACAAACTCCCTTTCGCGCGTTTCATCGGGTTTTGCCCCCCGAATTCATTTAAGCTCCCGATTTAGGTGTCTTGTCTGATTAGCATTTCTGCAGAATTCAGTAGACCGAAATCGTGAGCCTTCGTTTAGATTGATTTTACATTACACTTTTTGAATGTAAAGATAAAGCTGTCGCAGATTGCACATTGTATCTAAATATTCCGATAATTAGATACGAAACGAAACATTCTAACCCACTCAGCCATGGAGGCGTAATAGTTGGAGAACCACAACACACAATTTCCCGACAGATTTAGTCTGATTTCGGCAACGGATGCCGACTATCAGGCATGGCGTGTGATCAAGCTGGAACAAGCGTCTGATTTACTTGCGAATTCTGAACCCCTGCAGATTGGTGATCTTTCGGCAATAACACCTGCTGAACATGATGAATTATCTCGTAGATGCGAAATATCAAATGCTGTTTTCTACCACGACATGCAAGAAACTTCCGATCCAAATAAGGTTAGTAACTTATTGCGGCAATTCGCCCAAAACATCGGTTTACGCATCGCCGAGAAGCACAGATCAGCCGGAAAAGATGGAATCGTTTCGTTACAGGTATCTGATTCTGTCGGCCAAAAAGGCTACATCCCCTATTCGAAAAGACCGATGAACTGGCATACCGATGGCTACTATAATGCGCCGGATGATAAAATCCGTGCCATGGTCCTACATTGTGTTCGTGCCGCCGATACTGGTGGTGTTAATCAGGTCTATGACCCAGAAATCGCCTATATCCGGCTGCGCGACGAAAACCCTGAATTCATCACCGCCCTGATGCATCCGTCCGCCATGACCATCCCCGAGAACGCCGAGCCAAATGGCAAGGTGCGCCCCGCCAGCATCGGCCCTGTGTTCGAGGTGAACCCGCAAAACGGCCATCTGGAAATGCGTTATACCGCCCGCACCCGTTCGATCGAATGGCGCGATGATGCGGCCACGCATGCGGCGGTGGCGTACCTGCAATCGGTGCTGAATTCGGATGATCCACTGATCCAAACCATCAAAATGCAGGATGGCGATGGCCTTCTGTGCAACAATTCGCTTCACAACCGCACAGGTTTTGACGCAAACAGCGATAATGCCAGCACGCGCCTGCTAATGCGTGTAAGGTTTCACAATCGCGTAAACTGGAGAACATAAATGGCAAAGCTTAGCGATCTTATTATCGGGCATCCGGAAGTTGACACTTTCATTGCCCTTGAACTCTTGGTCGCCCACGCGGGCGAGTCTGGCGAGATGTTTCTAGAGTTCGATGTCAAACCGGATTACAAAGACACGCCGAAAAAATGGGAATGGCGGCTAGAATCCGTATTTGCTGCGGGGTTAAAATATGTCTGACGATGTGGTCACAGAACTTGCAACATTCGCCTTCCCGTTCAACAAAAACGTGTCGCTGAAAAACGTGGCGCAAGACACCGGGGTGAACTGGTTACGCATCACCATCCGCGAGGGGCGCCGTTTCACAATCATGGACCTGGACCCTTACAGTGCGCCCGAATTTGGTGCGCATTTGTCCGCATGGGCACAAGAAAAACAGGACTAAAAACAGGGCTGTTCGCCTATTGAAAGAGACGCATATGGATTTCCTACCGATTTTTCTGGATATACGGGGCAAGAAACTTGTCGTTGACGGTGGCACCACGGTTGCCGCACGTCGGGTCGAGCGTGCCTTGCTGGCTGGCGCAAATGTCCACGTGTTTGATGCGAACCTTAGCGATGAATTTGCCACCCTTATGGCGCACGAGAACCTGACCCATCACGCGCGATCCATCACCGAAGCCGACATTGCCGGTGCCATCGTCGCCTATGGTGCCTCCGAGGACGAGGCCCGCGACGCGATCCTGCACAAGGGCGCAAAAGCGGCCAATGTTCTGGCCAATGTCGCCGATGTTGGCGAATACTGCGACTTCATCACCCCCTCGGTGGTGGATCGCTCGCCCTTGGTCATCGCTATTTCATCCGGCGGCACCGCGCCTGTGATCGCGCGCATCCTTCGCGCCCGCATCGAGAGCCTGCTGCCCCCCGCCTATGGTCGCATGGCCGAATTTCTGGGCCAGTTCCGCGACCGTGTGCTGGCGGGCATCAAAAGCACAACCCAGCGCCGCCGGTTTTGGGAAACCATGATTGATGGGCCAGCCGGTGATCATTTTCTATCCGGCAATTTGGAAAGCGCCGAGGCCCATCTGCTGGACTCGCTGGCCTGCGCCACCGGCAAAGGTGCACCCTGCGAACAAGGCGAAGTCTTCCTTGTTGGCGCTGGCCCCGGCGACCCTGATCTGCTGACCTTTCGCGCCCTGCGCCTGATGCAACGCGCCGATGTGGTGCTCTATGATCGTCTGGTCGCTGACGACATCCTTGAACTGGTCCGCCGTGACGCCGAACGCATTTACGTCGGTAAACGCCCCGATCACCACACCATGTTTCAGGAAGACATCAGCGCCCTGATGGTCAAGCTCGCCAAAGATGGCAAACGCGTGCTGCGCCTCAAAGGCGGCGATCCCTTTATCTTTGGACGTGGCGGCGAAGAAATCGAAATGCTGGCCGAAAACAACATCCCGTTTCAGGTGGTGCCGGGCATCACCGCTGCCGCTGGTTGTTCAACCTACGCTGGCATCCCCCTAACC
>JAFLKA010000245.1 GCA_022712735.1 Marinosulfonomonas sp.
TGTCGCCTTTTCCGCCTTTTCCGGTGATCTGGTCGGACAGGTGTTCACCATATTTGTGCTGACCGTTGCTGCCGCCGAGGCGGCGATTGGTTTGGCGATCCTTGTTGTTTTCTTCCGCAACCGCGGCACGATTGATGTTGAAGACGTCAACGTGATGAAGGGGTAAATACGATGCTGCAAACAATTCTTTTTGCCCCCCTGATTGGCGCGCTGATCGCCGGTTTCGGTTGGCGGATCATCGGTGAAAAAGGCGCGCAAGTGCTGACCACGGGGCTGCTGTTCCTGTCGGCCATCCTGTCATGGGTGGTGTTCATCGGCTTTGATGGCGAAACCCAGCATATCCAGATTTTGCGCTTTATCGAAAGCGGCACCCTCAGCACCGATTGGGGCATCCGGATGGACCGTCTGACCGCGATCATGCTGGTGGTGGTGACCACGGTTTCCAGTGTCGTTCACCTATACAGTTTCGGCTATATGGATAATGACCCGCAGTGGGGCGAGGACCAGCATTACAAGGCGCGGTTCTTTGCCTATCTGTCGTTTTTCACCTTTGCCATGCTGGCGCTGGTGACGGCTGACAATCTGGTTCAGATGTTCTTTGGCTGGGAGGGCGTCGGCGTTGCCAGCTACCTGTTGATCGGGTTTTATTACAAGAAACCAAGTGCCAATGCCGCCGCGATCAAGGCGTTCGTGGTCAACCGTGTGGGTGATTTCGGCTTTGCCTTGGGCATCTTCGGGCTGTTCTATCTGACGGACAGCATCAAGCTGGACGATGTGTTTGCCGCCGCACCCCAGCTGGCGGAAACCCAGTTGAAATTCTTGTGGACCGAGTGGAACGCCGCCAACCTGTTGGCGCTGCTGCTGTTCATCGGCGCGATGGGTAAATCGGCGCAATTGTTCCTGCACACATGGCTGCCCGACGCGATGGAAGGGCCGACGCCTGTGTCCGCCCTGATCCACGCCGCGACCATGGTGACGGCGGGGGTTTTCCTGGTGGTGCGGATGTCGCCGCTGATGGAATACGCGCCTGAAACCACCACATTCATCGTGCTGATCGGGGCCACCACGGCCTTTGTCGCGGCCACAATCGGTCTGGTGCAAAACGACATCAAACGGGTGATCGCTTACTCGACCATGTCACAGCTGGGCTATATGTTTGTGGCTGCTGGTGTCGGGGTTTATTCCGCCGCGATGTTCCATCTGTTCACCCACGCATTTTTCAAGGCGATGTTGTTCCTTGGGGCGGGTGCCGTGATCCACGCGATGCATCACGAGCAAGACATGCGCAACTACGGTAACCTGCGCAAGAAAATCCCGCTGACGTTTTACGCGATGCTGATCGGCACGCTGGCGATCACCGGTGTTGGCATTCCGCTGACCACCATCGGGTTCGCCGGTTTCCTGTCGAAAGACGCGATTATCGAGAGCGCATATGGCGCGCAATCGGGCATTGGCATGTATGCCTTCTGGATGCTGGTTGTGGCCGCGGCGATGACCAGTTTTTACAGCTGGCGTCTGATGTTTATGACCTTCTGGGGCAAACAACGCGGTGATGCGCATACCCATGATCATGCGCACGAGGCCCCGTGGACCATGCTGGTGCCGCTGGGGGTTCTGGCAATCGGCTCGGTGCTGGCCGGTATGATCTGGCTGGGATCGTTCTTTGGCGACCATGATCAGGTCAATGAATTCTACGGGGTGCCGGTTCATGCCGAGGCTGCCGTTGAAGGGGCCGCCGAGGGCCATGATGCCGAGGCCGCAACCCATGTTGCGATGGCTCCTGTGGGCGCGATTTTCACCCATCCCGACAATCACGTGATGGACAACGCGCATCACGCACCCGCCTGGGTCAAGGTGTCGCCGTTTATCGCGATGGTTCTGGGCTTTGCGCTGGCGTGGTGGTTCTACATCGTCAACCCGTCCTTGCCCAAACGCTTGGCCCAGGTTCAGCCGATGCTGCACCGGTTCTTGCTGAACAAATGGTATTTCGATGAAATTTACGATCTGCTGATTGTGCGCCCTTTGATGGCGCTGGGGCGGTTCCTGTGGAAAAAAGGCGATGGCAAGGTGATTGATGGCAGCATTGACGGTGTGGCGATGGGGATCATCCCGTTTTTCACCCGTTTGGCTGGTAAGGCGCAGTCGGGATATGTGTTCACTTACGCGTTGGCGATGGTGATCGGGATTGTTGTTCTGATCAGCTGGATGGCGATCAGCGGGGGGGCACACTAATGGATAACCTTCTGTCGATTGTTACGTTCATTCCCGCATTGGCCGCCTTGATACTGGCCGTGTTCCTGCGGGGCGATGACGCGTCTGCACAAAAGAACGCCAAATGGCTGGCGCTGCTGGCCACATCGGCCACGTTCGTTCTGTCGATTTTCATCATCACAGGGTTCGATCCTGCCGACACTGGTTTCCAGTTCGTCGAGGAGCGTGACTGGATACTGGGTCTGAAATACAAAATGGGTGTCGATGGTATTTCGGTGCTGTTCGTGATGCTGACCACCTTCCTGATGCCGATCACCATTGCCGCCTGTTGGGGCGTCAGCGTTCGGGTCAAGGAATACATGATCGCATTCCTGCTGCTGGAAACCCTGATGCTCGGCGTGTTTATGGCGCTGGATCTGGTGCTGTTCTATCTGTTCTTCGAGGCCGGATTGATCCCGATGTTCCTGATCATTGGCATCTGGGGCGGCAAGGAACGCATCTATGCGGCGTTCAAGTTCTTCCTCTATACCTTCCTTGGATCAGTCCTGATGCTGGTGGCGATGATCGCCATGTATCACGATGCGGGCACCACCGATATTCCGACCCTGCTGAACCACACGTTTGATTCCAGCCCGATGACGGTGTTTGGCTTCCAGATCATTGGCGGTTTGCAGACCCTGCTGTGGCTGGCGTTCTTTGCCAGCTTTGCGGTGAAAATGCCGATGTGGCCGGTGCATACATGGCTGCCGGATGCGCACGTTCAGGCGCCTACGGCGGGTTCCGTGGTGCTGGCGGCGGTGCTGCTGAAAATGGGTGGCTATGGTTTCTTGCGGTTCAGTCTGCCGATGTTCCCGATGGGATCAGAGGTGATGGGCACGTTCGTGCTGTGGCTTTCGGTGATTGCGATCATCTACACGTCCTTGGTGGCGATGGTGCAGGAAGATATGAAAAAGCTGATTGCCTATTCATCCGTCGCCCACATGGGCTACGTCACCATGGGCATATTCGCGGTCAACCAGCAGGGTATTGACGGGGCGATCTTTCAGATGATCAGCCACGGCTTTATCTCGGGGGCGTTGTTCCTCTGTGTCGGGGTGATCTATGACCGGATGCACACCCGCGAGATCGACGCTTATGGCGGGCTGGTCAACCGGATGCCGCATTACGCGCTGATCTTTATGTTCTTCACCATGGCCAATGTCGGCCTACCGGGCACATCCGGATTTGTCGGCGAATTTCTG
>JAFLKA010000055.1 GCA_022712735.1 Marinosulfonomonas sp.
GACTACGGAAACGTGATAATTCTGGAGCCTTCCAGCGGTTACCTTTTGGTCCTGACGGGGTTAAACCGTGTATACGGAGAAATCGGCGAGGTTCTGCCTGCGGGTGGTCCGGTGGGCCTGATGGGCGGGGATGCGCCTGAAAATAGCGATTTTTTATCGCTATCTGGTCAACAGGGTGGTTCCGAACGCACAGAAACGCTCTATATAGAGTTGAGACACGGGAAAAAGACTGTAGACCCTGAACAATGGTTTGCGCAAAAACCGGACTAACGAGGAATTGGATACTATGAAGAAATTTGTTTTGGCTGCGCTTGGCGGCACATTGGCCGGAGTGGTCGCAACCACACAAATCGCGGGTCCGTTGATTGCACAGGAAAACGCAAGCAATGCGTCGGTTTACCAACAGCTTGATCTGTTTGGCGATGTGTTTGAACGAATCCGTTCCCAATACGTCAGCGAAGTCGACGAGGCCGATCTGATCGAGGCTGCGATCAAAGGGATGATGACATCGCTTGATCCGCACTCCAGCTACATGCCACCCAAAGATTTTGACGATAGGCAGGTGCAAACCCGTGGTGAATTCGGCGGGCTGGGCATCGAGGTGACGCAGGAAGACGGTTTTGTTAAAGTCGTGTCGCCAATGGATGGCACCCCTGCGGATGCTGCCGGTGTCGAGTCCGGTGATTTTATCACCCAAGTCGATGGCGCGAGCCTGCTGGGGCTGGACCTGAATGAAGCGGTTGAGCTGATGCGCGGGCCTGTCGGCTCGGAAATCATCATCACCGTGGTGCGCGAAGACACGGATGAGCCGTTTGATATTTCGATCATCCGCGACACCATTAAACTGACCGCCGTTCGGGCTCGCACCGAAGGTGAAACCGTGGTTCTGGGGATCACCACCTTTAACGATCAAACTTATCCGAACCTGAAAATTGGTCTGGAAAAGGCTGTCGAGGAAGCGGGTGGTATGGACAAGGTCAACGGCTTTGTTATTGACCTGCGCAACAATCCGGGTGGGTTGCTAACGCAAGCGATCCGCGTTTCGGATGCGTTCCTTGAATCAGGTGAAATCGTATCGACCCGTGGCCGCAGCCCCGAAGATGGTGACCGTTTTAACGCTACCCCCGGCGATCTGGCCCAAGGCAAACCTGTTGTGGTCCTGATCAACGGTGGCTCTGCCTCGGCATCCGAAATTGTGGCCGGTGCGCTAAAGGATCACCGCCGCGCAGTTGTGGTTGGCACCAAAAGTTTTGGCAAGGGATCGGTTCAGACCATCATGCCCGTTAAGGGCGATGGCGCGATGCGCCTGACCACGGCGCGGTATTACACCCCGTCGGGGCGCTCTATTCAGGGGCTTGGTGTTTCGCCTGACATCATTGTCGAGCAGCCACGTCGTAAACCTGATGCGGACGAGGAAGATACTGATCGGCCCGCGCTGCGTTCCGAGGCTGATCTGCGCGATTCCATTAGCAATGACAGCTATACCGAAGAAGAGCGCCGCCAGATCGAAGAAGAGCGCGAGATCGCCGAAGAAGCCGCCAAGCTGCGCGAAGATGATGCGCAACTGGCCTATGCGATTGATCTGCTAAAAGGGTTATCAGCCC
Organism: Marinosulfonomonas sp.; assembly: GCA_022712735.1. The sequence continues at coordinate 1,605 of JAFLKA010000055.1, forward strand.
TTTCACCGAAAAACTAAAGGATCAGGGCGGGCTTTCGGGCCCGCCCGTTTTTTCATCATGACGCCAGAAAAAATCGCCGCTCTTCCGTATCGTTCAAACGCGGGTATCGTGCTGGTTAACGCGGCGGGTCTGGTGTTTGCAGGGCAACGCATCGACAGCCTGAATGATGCGTGGCAAATGCCCCAAGGCGGGATTGACAAGGGGGAGGCCCCCCGCGCGGCCGCCCTGCGCGAGTTGACCGAGGAAACCGGCGTGTCGGCTGATCTGGTAACGATCATAGCCGAAACCAGCGACTGGATCACCTATGATCTTCCGTCGGAATTGCAGCATAAACTCTGGAAAGGGCGTTACCGCGGCCAGCAACAGAAATGGTTTTTAATGCGCTTTTTAGGGCGGGATGATCAGGTGAATATCGAACTGGAACATGCTGAATTCTCGCGCTGGACATGGATGGCACCGGACGAATTGCTGGGCAAAATCGTGCCATTCAAACGCGAGGTTTATACGGCGGTGTTTGACCAGTTCAGGAGCGCCTTATGAAACGTCTGATTGCTGCCATTTGCCTTACATTTCTAACCGCCAGCCAATCTTTTGCCCTGTCCTGCGTGGCAGGCTCAATCGAGGACAGCTATATCAGCCACAGTGAAGCCAAAGAGCAGTTTATCCTTGTTACAGGTCGCCTGACCGATAAGCGCAACGTGGTTCTCGGGCCGGAAATAGAGAATGGCATAGGCGCGCGCAGCGAAAACTTCACGGCCACCTTTGTTGGCCATCAAGCCACCCGCGCCGGATTTGACCGACCACTTGATATTTCGGTCGCTGTGTCGATTGAATGCGGTGGCCCCTGGTGTGGCTCTGTGACGGTGGGCACGCCGATGATCACCTTCCTTGAAATCACCCCCTATGGTCACCAGCTGGCCGTCGGCCCCTGTGGCGGGAGCGTGTTTTACAACGCGACCAAGGAGCAAATAAGCCGCGTTATGCAATGTCTGCTCGGCGGCGTTTGCGTGCCGGAATTCAGATAATCCTTTCCATATCCGCCCCCATTCGCTAACCCGTGCTGCATGAGAGAAAAAATAGATACCCGCGCAATCGGTCTTGATGTTGGCCTGTCCTTTACCAAATGGCTGACCGGTGCTGAAAACCTGCACTATGGTCTGTGGGACGGGCTGGAGGTGACGGCCGGAAATCTGCGGGCAGCCCAAGATGCCTACACCACCAAGCTGTTCAAACTGCTGCCAAAGGGCAAGTTACGGATACTCGATATTGGCGGTGGCTCGGGGGAAACCGCGCGCAAATTGCTGGAATTGGGGCATAGCGTGGACATCGTTGTGCCAAGCGCCTTTCTGGCGATGCGCTGCCGTGCCAACGCGCCCGCCGCCACCGTGCATGAATGTATGTTCGAGGATTTGCAGATGACGCAGAAATTCGACCTCTGCCTGTTTTCCGAAAGCTTTCAATACATCCCCGCCGACATCGCCCTAAGCAAGGCTGTGGGCTATCTGGACAAGGGCGGCGAGATTATCATCTCTGATTGCTTCCGCTCCGAGGGTTTCAAAGGCCACGTTGTTGGCTCTACCGTTGGCGGCGGCCACCACATCGGGGCGTTTCGCAAGGTGCTTGCGGCGATGCCGATCAAAACCCTGTTTGAGGAAGACATCACAGCCTCGGTTGCGCCTTCAATTGATCTGGAACAGGGGTTTTTCAATGTCGTCGGCCATGCTGTAACGCGGATTGATGATGAGCTGGACAAGAAGAAACGCAAAACCCGCTGGTTCCTGCACCGCGCCCTTGCCACCGTGATGAGCAAACGTAAACGCTATCGGCTCAATCAACGGCTGAATGAAAAGACCCGCACAGCGGCGCATTTTTCAGAGAATAATGTGTATCTGATGATCAAGTTGCGGCCAGAGTAGGGCGCAGGGTTTACTCCCTCACCGCCCGCGCAACAGCTTCAACAGGTTCTGCGACGGAAACCCGTCCGGCGTTGCTCCGACGGAAGTTTGATAGGCACGGATCGCGTTGATCGTGTTCGGTCCGATAATTCCATCCACCTTCTCCAGCTCGAACCCTTTGCGGATCATCCGGCGCTGCATTTCCTTCTTTTCCTTGAACGATAGCGGGGCGTAGCCCCGTGGCCAGCTGGCCTTGATTGGTGGCCCGCCACCCAGCAAATCGGACAAATGCCCAACTCCGATCACATAGGCATCGGCCACGTTGTAACGTTCGATCACCGCGAAGTTGTTAAAGATCATAAACGCCGCACCCGTCGCGCCCGCAGGCAGCAGGATCGAGGCTGAACCGTGGTTTGGCACTTTGCCACCACTGGCGGCCCGCACACCTAATGCGGCCCAATCGCCGGGGTTTTTCAGGATTTTACGGCTGGCCAGCCCATAGTTGAACTTGGCAGGCAGGATCACTTCGACGCCCCATGGTTGGCCCTTGCGCCAGCCGAATTTCGCCAGATAAGCGGCGGTCGAGGCCAGTGCATCGGTCGGGTCATTCGACCAGATGTCGCGTTTTCCGTCGCCGTTAAAATCCTGCGCATAGGCCAGATAGCTGGTCGGGATAAACTGCGTGTGCCCCATCGCACCTGCCCAAGACCCCTTCATCCCGCGTGGTTTTACAT
>JAFLKA010000261.1 GCA_022712735.1 Marinosulfonomonas sp.
CGCCAGACGCCATTCCAGCATCCATTCCGGCTCCTCGTTCTTTTCGGAAATCAGCCGCACGATATCGGTGTTCACACCCTTGGGCGCGTATTCCATCTCGATATCGGTTGCCCAGCCGTATTTGTAATTGTCGGCAAGGCTACGCACCGCATCAACGGTTTCTTCTTCTACGCCGTCTTTGGCTATCATATCGCTCGTCGCCGCCATTTTATTTCCCTCTCACGCCTGTCGCGCCTTGTATTTCTTTCGTTGTGCGCCCCAAGCCTTGGCAAAGCGCGTCACATCATCCTTTGTCGTCGATGGGCCAATCGAGACCCTGATCGCGCTGGCTGCAACCTCGTCATCGAACCCCATCGCCTGCAAAACTCGGCTCGCCCGCACCTTGCCACTTGAGCAGGCCGATCCAGCCGAAACCGCAAACCCCGCAAGGTCCATTTGCATCACTTGTGTCTCGCCTTTCCAACCGGCAACAGCAAAACAGGATGTATTAGGAAGCCGCGCGACCTCATTCCCGACAAAAATAGTCTCTTTTTCTGATTCTGCCAGCATTATTTCTAGAATCTTTCTAATTTCGGCAACTTCATCCCAGATTCCATTGGCCAATTCCCGTGTCACCGCCTCGGCTGCAGCGCCAAATCCCGCTATTCCTATGACGTTTTCTGTGCCAGCCCGCCTGCCCATTTCCTGCCCGCCACCGCGAACCTGCGCCGCTATGTCGCTGCCCCGTTTGACCACCAATGCGCCAACCCCCTTGGGTCCACCCAGCTTATGCGCCGAAATCAGCGCCATATCCGCGCCGCACCAATTAAACGCAAACGGGATTTTGCCAAAGGCCTGCGTGGCATCCGTCAACGCCAACCCTTCCGGCAATTTCTGCAATATGCCGGTTTCGCTGTTGGCCGCCTGCAATGCCGTCACCGCCGGATCAGTCACAGCAACCCGCCCTTGCGCATACACCGCCAAATCCGCCTCGGCCCATGCCGCCACCGCGTCATGCTCAATCCCGCCACAATGCAGCCCGCGCCCCGCCATCGCCAAAGCCGCAGCTTCGGTCGCGCTGGAAGTGAAAATCACATCTGCCCCATCAGCCCCGAACGCCGCCGCAACCTGCGCCCGCGCCTTCTCGACGACCGACAGTGCCGCACGCCCCTCGAAATGCACCGGAGACGGGTTCCCCACCACATCCATCGCTGCAATCATCGCCACCCGCGCCTCGTCCCTTAAGGGCGTGGTGGCATTCCAGTCCAGATAGGTTCTCACCATCTCACCTCTTCTTCTTGCTAAAAATACCTCCGCCGGAGGCTACAGGCGCTGGCCCCGTCAGGGGGCAGCGCCTGCGGCGACGCGCAACGCGCGGCGCAACCCATCACTTTTCGTCCACAACCTCGAACAATGTCGGAACCGCAGGGCAAGGCGTCAATTCATTCTCGATCACATCTGACAGCCGTGTTTGATGCAAAAACACATAAACATGTGCCGATAACCCTTCCCACAACCGGTTGGTCATCGATTGTGCCTTTGAACCTGACGCACCACCCTTGGCCCCTGCCCCCGTGTGCATCGCCGAAACTGTCTCGTCCACCGCACACATCACATCCGATATACGAATTTCGGAGGGCGAGCAGCTCAACCGGTACCCACCTCCGGGCCCGCGCACGGACTCGACCAGATCAGCACGGCGCAATTTGACGAACAACTGCTCCAGATACGGCAGCGAAATATCCTGTCGGGCCGAAATTTCGGCCAAGGATACCAGCGCATCCCCCGGCTGAATCGCCAAATCCGCCAGCGCAACCATCGCATATCGGCCTTTTGTGCTCAGTTTCATCGCCTTAAACCCCCAAAAACATTGACGTCCGCAGGTTGTGCGCTTACTTCGACCATAACCCGTAACCTGCATCCGCTGATTATGGAATGGTCTATGGTGCCTGATGAGTTCAGTCAACGCGCCCAATAATATAAGGACAACACATGCCCGAAGTCATCTTTCCCGGCCCCGAGGGGCGCATCGAAGGCCGCTATCACCCGCAAAAGGCCAAAGACGCGCCGATTGCCATCGTTTTGCACCCGCACCCGCAATTTGGCGGCACGATGAACAATCGTCTGGTCTATAACCTGCACTACACGTTCTACAATATGGGGTTCACCGTGCTGCGGTTCAATTTCCGCGGAGTTGGCCGTTCCCAAGGCGAATATGATCAGGGCGTTGGCGAATTGTCGGCTGCGGCATCCGCGCTGGATTACCTGCAAACCATGAACCCGAATTCCAAACATTGCTGGGTCGCCGGATTTTCGTTCGGCGCGTGGATCGGTATGCAGCTGTTAATGCGCCGCCCTGAAATCACCGGCTTTATCTCGGTCTCGCCGCCTGCCAATATGTATGACTTCAGCTTCTTGGCACCATGTCCGGCCTCGGGCCTAATTATCAACGGCTCCGCCGACCGCGTGGCCCCACCGCAAGACACCGACATTCTGGTTGAAAAGCTGCACGAGCAAAAAGGCATCACCATCACCCATCAGGAAATCGAGGGCTCTGGCCACTTCTTTGAGGATGAGCACATGGACACGCTGCAAGGCAACGTGGAAACCTATGTTAAGCGCCGCCTGACCGAAACCACAAGGTAGACTGACATGGGTATCGTAGAGGATCTGGCAGATGCGCTGGCCGTTGACGCGCTAAACGCCGAAGAACAAACCGGTGACGATAAGGTCGTTGATCAAGTCGCCGAAATTCTGGGTGCGGATTCGATCACCACACAAGAGGCGTTCCTGACCGCGATCCGCGTGCGCAAAGCCGACAAACGCGCCCGCGTTTACCTGGATAAGAAAATGAAATCGTCCGCCAGCAGCTGATCGTTACCCCTGCTCGCAAACCGGCTTGTGGGCGAAAGCCGTCATACTGGCGCCTCGACATGGTATGTACCAATCTCCAAATGCCTATGCGATTTTAAGTATACAATCGCATACCATCTTTCCATGCGCCGTTTTCTGCGCTATGACGCATGCAACCGAATCCAACTGAACCGGAGCATCCAATGTCCAAGATCAAGGTAGAAAACCCCGTTGTCGAACTCGACGGCGATGAAATGACCCGCATCATCTGGGATTTCATCAAGAAGAAGCTAATCCTGCCCTACCTAGATATTGATCTGAAATATTACGATCTGGGCATGGAGGCGCGCGACGACACCGACGACCAGATCACCATTGATGCGGCACACGCGATCCAAAAATACGGCGTTGGCGTCAAATGCGCGACCATCACACCTGATGAGCAACGGGTCGAGGAATTCGGCCTAAAGAAAATGTGGCGCTCGCCCAACGGCACCATTCGCAACATTCTGGGCGGCACCATTTTTCGCGCCCCGATCATCTGTAAAAATGTGCCACGCCTTGTGCCCGGCTGGACCCACCCGATTGTAATTGGTCGCCACGCCTTTGGTGACCAATACAAAGCCACCGATTTTTTGTTCCCTGGCCCCGGTAAACTGTCGATGAAATTCGTCGGCGAAGACGGCACGGTGATTGAAAGAGACGTTTATGACGCCCCCAGCGCCGGGGTGTTCATGAGCATGTATAACCGCGACGACAGCATCCGTGATTTCGCCCGTGCCTCGCTGAACTATGGTCTGAACCTTGGCTGGCCGGTCTATCTGTCGACCAAGAACACCATTTTGAAAGCATACGATGGCCGTTTCAAAGACCTGTTTCAGGAAATCTTTGACGCCGAATTTGCCGAAGATTTCGCCAAGAAAGGCATCACTTACGAGCATCGTCTGATCGACGATATGGTGGCTGCGGCGATGAAATGGTCGGGCAAATATGTCTGGGCCTGCAAAAACTACGATGGCGACGTGCAGTCGGATACGGTGGCGCAGGGCTTCGGATCACTGGGTCTGATGACCTCGAAATTGATGACACCGGATGGCAAAATCGTCGAGGCCGAAGCAGCACACGGCACCGTCACCCGCCATTACCGCCAGCACCAAAAGGGCGAAGCAACCTCAACCAACTCGATCGCCTCGATTTACGCGTGGACCGGCGGTCTTGCCCATCGCGCCAAATTGGACGACAACGCCGAGTTACTCAAATTCGTCAATACACTGGAAAAAGTGGTCGTTGATACGGTCGAAAGTGGCCAGATGACCAAAGATCTGGCGCTGCTGGTCGGGCCAGAGCAAAAATGGCTCACCACCGAGGGTTTCCTTGAGGCGATTGATACGAACCTGAACAAGGCGATGTAGCCGCTTAACCACGTTCAAACCCAAATAATGGGGCGGGGGCACACACCCCTGCCCTTTTTCGTTGTTTTACTTGGCTTAGGGCTTTCAATTGCATCCCAAGCAGGATAAGCGGCGCTCAAACATCCCAAA
>JAFLKA010000280.1 GCA_022712735.1 Marinosulfonomonas sp.
TTGACCGTCAGGAATGTGGTTTCATGCTGCATTTTTCTCGCGCCCCTCTGGGTATAACACTGCTTTGAACGGGGCGGCACCAAGCCGACGATAGGCCTCGATGAAAGTTTCTTGCGCATCTTGGCGCAGATCAAGGTAGCCTAGAACCAACCGCTCGATTGCGGGCAAAATCTCGTCATAGGAAAATCCGGGCCCAGCCCGTTTGCCAATGGTTGCCGTTTCGGTGCCATCCCCGCCCAGTGTGATCTGATAGTTTTCAACGCCAGCCCGATCCAGACCCAGAATACCGATATGGCCCACGTGATGGTGGCCACAGGCGTTGATGCAGCCGGATATCTTGATCTTTAGCGGGCCGATGTCGTGCTCCAGCTTCAATGCGTCGAAACGGGTGGCTATCTGTTGTGCCACAGGGATGGATCGGGCGGTTGCCAGCGCACAGTAATCCATGCCGGGGCAGGCAATGATGTCAGAGATCAGCCCGATGTTCGCGGTCGCCAGCCCGACCTGTTTCAGCCGCGCGTGAACCGCAGACAGATGGCTTTTGTGAACATGCGGCAAGATCACGTTTTGCTCGTGGCTGATGCGCAACTCGTCATGGGAAAAACCTTGCGCCACATCCGCCATCAGGCGCATCTGATCCGCGGTCGCGTCCCCCGGAGTTTGCCCATGCGCCTTTAGCGAAATTGTGACAATGGCATAGTCAGGGTTTTTATGCGGGGCCAGATTGGTATCGACCCACGAGGCAAACACCGGATCTGAACCATATGCCGCATTATATCCTTCCAGAGATGCTTTGATGTATTCAGGTGGCGCAAAATCTTGGCGAAATTGCGCTAACAACTTTTGGTCGTGGCCAGAAAATTCCGGCCGGATTAGCGCGAAGCGCGCCTCGACCAGTGCACGAAACTTGTCCATGCCGTTTTCATGCAAAGTGATTTTGATCCGCGCCTTATATTTGTTATCACGCCGCCCCAGCAGATTATAAACACTCAGAACTGCCTCGACATAGGGCAGCAAATCCGCACGCGGCAGGAACCCGACGATCACCTTGCCGATCATCGGTGTGCGGCCCAATCCGCCACCGATTAAAATCTCGTAACCGGTCTGGCCAGCATCATTGCGCACAACACGCACCGCCAGATCATGCGCCTTTAGCACAGCGCGATCATTTGCAGACGCCCCAACCGCGATTTTGAATTTACGCCCCAGAAACTGGAATTCAGGATGATCCGTGGACCATTGACGCAACAATTCGGCGATGGGGCGCGGGTCTTCTATTTCGTCGGCTGCCGCCCCTGCGAAATGATCCGACGTGACATTGCGAATGGTGTTGCCCGAGGTCTGGATGGCGTGCATTCCGACCTTTTCCAGCGCGTCCAGCATATCGGGAACATCAACAAGGCGCGGCCAGTTGAACTGGATATTCTGACGGGTGGTGAAATGGCCATAGCCCTTGTCCCAACGATCAGCAATCATCGCTAGCTGGCGCATTTTTCCGCTATCCAGCGTGCCGTAAGGAATGGCCACGCGCAGCATATAGGCGTGAAGTTGCAGGTATAACCCGTTCATCAGGCGCAGGGGTTTGAACTCGTCTTCGGTCAGACTACCGTCAATGCGGCGCGCAACTTGTTCCCGGAACTGGGCATTGCGCGCCTGCACAAAGCCGGCGTCGAAATCATTATACTGATACATTTTCTTGCTCCGATTGTTTGCCATGGAAATGGTTTGACGGGCCGCGTGCGCGGAAAGCCTCACGGAAATGAACGGGGGTTGGGCCACTTGCACTTGAAATGGCATCCGCTAAATATGCGCCAACCACTTGGGCTTGTTGTGCCTCTGCAAAGCTCAGTCGCTTGGTGGCGCGCGCTGTATCCAGAAGCAATTCGGCATCCTCGTGACGGCGCATCCACTGGCCGTCAGCCGAGAGATAAACCACATCACCACTGATCAAATCATTGGCGGTGACGACTTTTTGCAGGAACGAAGTGCACATGAATTGAGGCCTTGTTTGAGATATAGATTCTCGCCGATATAGAACATAATTCTAAATCATAGCCATGCTTAGTGAGTAAATAGGACTAAAATGCAAAATATTTGAAATAGTTGGAACACCAGTTCCGATATGGAAGTTGCTGAGTGAAAATTATTTCGCTGCATCAAGCCGTTTTTTGAGGTGCCCTAGATTTGTAGACGCTTCGGTTGGTAACTTTGGAACCAAGGAGAGGCGGATATGAGTAAGGGAATACGGTTTTGCATTCGGGTCAGCTGTATGAACGTCTACATCCGGCTTTCCGACAGCGATCCAAGGATTGGAAGCATTAGGTTAAACAGCTCGGCCTGTGATGAAATCTTGCACTTTCTATACAATTGTTTGCGAAATACCTTAACCGTTTGAAAACTGATCCCCAACTTCAATCCGATTGAAACTGAAGAGTGACCCTGCAAAACAAGCATGGCGACCTCTGCTTGCCTGGGACTAAGAGAAATCCCGTGTGCTCGTTGGGTGGCCTCGATCAGATTGGAAACAAACTCGCCCTCGGCCATTTCGCCCTTGGGCATTAGATCCTTCCAATGACCGGACGTTAATGACGTAACCAGTGGCGATAACCGGTGGGCAATGGCCAGTTCCCGAGTTGTGAAGCGTTTATTGGAATTGCTGTCGCGCCCAAGACAGACATGCAGCGAAATTCCGGGTGAGGGATAGGAGACAAAGGCAAATTCATCTACCATTGTTGTGTTTCCATAATACTCAATAAAGTACTGGTTTCTGCGAAATTTGTCAGGTGCGATATCACTAAGTCGATAAAGCCCGTCTGGGGCATTTTTCAGATGCAGGTCATGGAACGGATCCAACAGATATGCTCCGGCCAGATAAACCTGGCTTATGTTTTCATGGACCTTGGGCTGGCAGCTTTCAACCATCAATGAAACCGGTGGCTGGTTCTGGAAATACGCCAGAATTGTAATATTGTCATAAGACAGACAGGATTGCAGCCAGGCGCTAAAACTGTTCGGAAAATCCTTGGTGTTAAGGCTGGCGATTGCCGTTGCCAGCAGGGTTTCTTCTGAAACTGCGGGAACCTGCACGCGTACCTCCTTGGGGGTATATACCCCTGATTTGGATGTTAGTACGCTCATATGGGCTGTTCAAGGGGTATTCATACAGCATTGGGGAGGGTAGCTGCGCATGACTGATATTGCCATCGATATTCAAAATATGACCAAACGCTATGGCAGCTTTGTTGCATTAAAGGATGTATCGCTGAGCATAAGGGATAACGAATTTTTCACCCTGTTGGGGCCGTCGGGTTGTGGCAAGACCACGCTTTTGCGAACCATTGCCGGATTTGAGGAAATCTCGGAAGGCGCGATCAAGCTGTATGGCGAGGACATCGCTGATCTGCCCCCCAACAAGCGGCCGGTCAATACCGTGTTTCAGCAATACGCCCTGTTTCCACATATGGATGTCACCGCGAATGTGATGTTCGGGCTGTTGCAGTTGGGGCAGGATCAGGCCACCGCCCGTGCCCGCGCCAACGAGGTGCTTGAAATGGTCCAGTTGACGCAGTTTTCGGACCGGCTCCCCTCGCAATTGTCCGGTGGTCAGCAGCAGCGGGTGGCACTGGCCCGCGCCTTGGCGCCCAAGCCCAAAGTTTTGTTGCTGGACGAGCCTCTGTCGGCACTGGACCTGAAATTACGGCAAGCCGTGCGGCAGGAATTGCAGCAGATCCAGCAGGAAACCGGCATTACATTTGTATTCGTGACCCATGATCAGGAAGAAGCCCTGACAATGTCGGACCGGATCGCCGTGATCGCGGATGGTCTGGTGCAACAGGTTGGCACGGCCCGCGAAATTTACGAGGCTCCGCTGAACAAGTTTGTGGCGGATTTCATTGGTGAAACAAACCTGATCGATGTTTCTGTTTCCGATGTATCAGGTGGCAAGGCGACCTGCATATTGCCAAGCGGTGTAAAGTTCACCTGTCCAGCGGCCGCCGGTGCAGTTGTGGGTAAAGGCCACCTTTCGGTGCGTCCGGAAAGGGTAACGCTGGTCAAGCCCGCAGACGGGTTATTGCAAGGCCAAGCCATGCGCCAAACCTATTTGGGCACTGACATGCACGTTGATATCAAATTGACTGATGGCGAAATTGTAACCATTCGCCTGCAAAATTCCGAAGAAACCCATATTCCCGAAACAGGCGAAACTGTCGGCCTGAATTTTGAGACAGGTGCCGCGCGCCTGCTGGTGGACTGATGGCGGGGCTCATCAAAAAAAGCGCGTCCAACACCAGCACCTACGCCGGTCTGGGTCCGTTGCTGATGCTTCCATCATGGTTGGTGGTCGGGTTCTTTCTGGTGCTGCCGGTTGGCATGATGCTGGTTTATTCATTCCTGACCAAAGAATTCCGCGGCGGGGTGATCTGGGAATTTTCGCTGGCCGCTTATGATCAGTTCTTTTTTGACCGGGGGCTGTTTGGCGACGAGCCGCCAGTGATTGAATGGACCTATATCAAGATTTTCTGGCGCTCGATCTGGCAGGCCGGCCTTGCGACGGTTTTCTGTTTGCTGATCGGTTTTCCGACCGCATGGTTTATCGCCACCCGCACCGGAGCGAATAAGTCCGTCTGGCTGTTTCTGATCACCATTCCCTATTGGGTGAACCTGCTGATCCGGACAATCTCGATGAAATTCCTGATCCGCGATACTGGACCGCTGAATGAATTTCTGATGTGGACAGGGATGATCTCGGACCCGATCCATATGATCAACACCAATTTTGCGGTGCAACTGGGCCTGTTCTATTCCTATCTGCCGTTCATGGTGTTGCCGATCTATGCCAGTGTCGAACGCTATAATTTCACCTTTTCAGAAGCCGCAGCAGATCTTTACGCCAGCCGCTGGACCACCCTGACCAAAGTCATACTGCCTTTTGTCAAACCCGGTATCATTGCCGGCTGCATTTTGGTGTTTGTGCCCTCATTGGGCGCGTTTCTTGCGCCTGATTTGCTGGGTGGCGCCAAGAATTTCATGATCGGCTCATTGATTGAAGAACAATTCAAAGGCAATGCCGGTAACTGGCCGTTTGGCGCGGCAATATCAATGATCCTGCTGTCGATGGTGCTGATCGTGCTGACATACTACGCCCGCCAGCAAGGCAAAGAGGGAGCGCGCTAATGGCCCGCAAACTCGACATTCGCCGTTTCCCGGGCTTTTTGGCGATAACCTATCTATGTCTGTTCCTGCTCTACGCCCCGCTGATCGTCGTGATGATCTATTCGTTCAACGACAGCAATTCGATTACAATATGGGGTGGGCTATCGCTACGCTGGTACACGGAAGTCTTTACCGGGGTTGAATCAGCAAAGTTCAAAGCGGCGGCGATCAATTCCATCACCATCGCCGTGATGGCGGCGATCACATCCACCACGATTGCAACACTTGCAGCAACCGCGATGCTAAAGGCCGGCAGGTTTCGGGGGAAATCAATCAGCTTTGCTCTGATAAACCTGCCACTGATGGTGCCGGAAATTGTAACGGCCGTGGCCACGCTGATCTTCTTTTCCGCGATCGGGTTTACCAGCGGATACCTTACCATATTGCTGGCCCATATCGTGTTTTGCATTCCCTTTGCCTACCTGCCGATTTCCGCCAGAATGCAGGGCATAGAAGATGTATATGAACAGGTTGCACTGGACCTCTATGCAACGCGCCTTCAGGCGTTTCGACTGATCCTGCTGCCGCTGATGACACCCGGCATCATTTCCGGTTTCTTGCTGTCATTTATCATATCCCTTGATGATTTCATTATCACCAACTTTGTCAAAGGCGCCGGTATTGAAACCCTGCCAACGGCAATTTTCGGGTCGGTAAAACAAGGGATCAAACCCAATATAATGGCGATTTCCACCCTGCTGCTGCTGGTGTCGGTGGTCTTTGTCACCCTGTCCTATCTGGTCGGACGGATGGGACA
>JAFLKA010000056.1 GCA_022712735.1 Marinosulfonomonas sp.
TTTGATGAACGCTAGACGGCTGAAATTAATGAAGAAAAACGCGGTTATTGTGAACACGTCACGGGGCGAAGTGATTGACGAGAACGCCCTGACACGGATGCTGCGGGCGGGTGATATCGCGGGGGCGGGGCTGGATGTATTTGAACATGGGACCGAAATAAACCCACGCCTGCGGGCGCTGAAAAACGTGGTGCTGCTGCCGCATATGGGATCGGCGACCGAGGAAGGGCGGGCCGAAATGGGCGAGAAAGTGATCATCAACATCAAGACATTCGCGGACGGGCACCGGCCACCGGATCAGGTGGTGCCGGGGATGTTTTAGGGGCGTTTTAGGGTATATGAATTGCATATGATTTGCATATGAATTCCATATGAGGTTTTTTGCGGGGCGGGAGAAAGTTTTCCTGTGAATTACTGTAGGCTATTCTAGATTCACAGGCTTGTTGCTAGTGTAGCCAGTTGCTGTAAACTGAAAGAAAAACAACGAGGTTGAGCAGTGAACCAACAATTTGTAACGGCACCCCAGCCGACAATGAAGCGCGTGGCTGATTTGAATGGCCCTGATTTTTATCCTACGCCAGCTTGGGCGACACACGCCTTAATCGACAATGAGGAATTTGTCGGTGATATATGGGAAAGCGCTTGCGGTGACGGCGCAATGTCGGATGTTCTCGCGAAGACAGGAAATAACGTATTTAGCTCCGATCTTTTTGATAGGGGCTATGGCGAGGCTGGTGTTGATTTTTGTAAAGAACAAAGGGAAGCGCAGAATATTGTGACAAACCCGCCGTTTCACAGCGCTGAGGATTTCGTACATTCAGGGATAAAGAAATCAAAAGCGAAGTTTGCGCTGTTGCTACGGTTAGCATTTTTGGAAAGTGCTAGCCGCCAAAAAACAATATTCTCTATATGCCCACCAAGCCGAGTGTGGGTGTTCAGCGAGCGTATTACTTTTTACCCTCGCGGTGCCGTTAAGAAGGGTAGTGGAACTACTGCTTATGCTTGGTTCGTGTGGGACCATGACCATGCTGGCCCCACAGAACTGAATTGGTTGCCGATTGGCTATAAAGCTAAGTTTGGTTGATCGTTATCCGTCACATATCGACGTCCAGCATCGGTTATTGTCCAACTTTCATCACCATGATTGTAAATAGCTAGCCCCCTTGCAGAAAGCCCTGTATTTTGGTCGCGGTGTGAGACTAGGTTGCGGACTTTTTGCGAAAAGAAAGTATCGCTTCTACCTTCGATTATTTCGGCATCGTGGCCAGTAGGTTGCAAACGATCTTCGAGCAGTTCAATTAGTTGGGTTGTAGTTAGAGTGCCAGATTTTGATGCTGCCAACTCTACTAAGGCTTCGTTTCGAATTTGTTCTTCAGTATATGTCATTTGTTTCCTTGCAAAATTATTGATCCCGCAAATAAATGTGTGCGGATGTTTTGGATTCTTTAGGTGGTGTTCTGCAGCATGAATTTCAAGTATGGATAGAAAAATTACCGATTTGTTGCTCCCATCCCCAACTCAGGGCAGCGCCCGCCCGTGGGGCGGATCGGGCGCTGCCCGGCGAGGCCGGGCGGGGTGAGGCTCAGTTTGGGGCCCCACCAAATCACCCCCCTCCTGTCATACATCCGCCCAATTCCTCTGCGATCCATTCGCCAAAGCAGTATGGAGCGGGTTTATTATGAGACTACAGGTTTTCGGGTTTGCAATCGTGGGGGCTATGGCCTTGGGCGGGGTGGATTATACCATGCAGTCCAAAAGACTGGGTCAACCGTTAGGCCAGATCGGGTTAGCCGCCTATGTGGACACGATCACCAACCGTTATGAATCAGCAAATGCGGAAAGTGCGCTGAAAAGCCGGCAAAAGCAGGCGGCGAAGACCCATTTACCCGAAGCGCCCGATGGGTGGACGCGGCGCAATTGGGAGGATGGCGATAATGCGCGGTTAGAACCGCCCGCGCGTGATCTGAGAGCGCTGGAGAGAAAGGCCGCCCGCGCGCGGGAATTGTCGCTGATGATGGCGGGGATGCTGGCCGAGGAGGTCAAAGGCGGGCCACGTCTGCGCCGCACGGAAATCTGGGTTTACGAGCGGGGCGACGAGATTATCGCCCTGCGTGCAAAGTATAACAAACCGGATGCGAAGCCGTCATTTTCAAGCATGGTTAAAAGGGTTGCCGACGCCAACATTCGCGGTGTGGCCGAGGCCCGCGGGTATGCGGTTATTGGCGGTGTGGTCTATGGTGAAATCCGGCCTGTCCAAGGGGACGAGGCATTGGCGAAGTATCGCGGGTTTTCGGCCAGTATGGGCGAGAATGTGATGATTTCGGTGCGGGCTGTGGCGTTGGATGAAGCGATCCGCTCCTTGATGGCGGCGATTGATTACGACGGGTTGAACGGCATGCTGGATCCGCCGCTGGAAAACGTTGGCAGTCAGGCATCTGTGGTTGAGCCGTCGCAGCAATCGGCATTGGCCGCGCAGGCGTTGGAGCAAAAGCGGGCTGTGCTGCGCGATAAGGGATTGATTGCGGTTGTTGAGCCGGAGGCTGTTGAAGAAAGATCGGAAGAGCACACG
>JAFLKA010000444.1 GCA_022712735.1 Marinosulfonomonas sp.
AATTGCCATCGTCAGAATTGCTTGGTCAGGTCCATGCCGTCATACAGGCTCGCGACCTGTTCGCCGTATCCGTTAAACGGCAAGGTTGGCTGGCGCTTGGCAAATATCCCGCCGCCGATACGGCGCTCGCTTGATTGCGACCAGCGCGGATGGCTCACTTCGGGGTTCACATTACTATAGAACCCGTATTCATTCGGCCCCGCCTTGTTCCATGTGGTTGGCGGCATTTCCGCGACCAGCGATATGCGCACAATCGACTTGATCGATTTATATCCGTATTTCCACGGCACCACCAATCGCAGCGGCGCACCACTTTGGTTGGGCAATTCTTCCCCATATAAACCCGTCGCCAGTATAGTGAGTGGATTCATCGCCTCATCCAGACGCAGACCCTCGACATAGGGCCAGTCCAGCAGACGGGAATTCTGCGCTGGCATCTCTTCGGGCCGAAACAGCGTTTCAAACGCCACATATTTCGCGCCCGACTGAACCCCGACGCGGGTAAGCAATGTGGCCAACTCGAACCCGACCCACGGGATCACCATCGACCACGCCTCGACACAGCGGAACCGGTAAATGCGCTCCTCCATATCTACACCTTTAATAACATCGGCCAGATCATAGGTGCCGGGCGCATCGACCAACCCGTCAATCTTCACACTCCACGGGTCCGTCGTCAGCTGGTGCGCGTGCTCGGCAGGATCACCTTTGCCGGTGCCGAATTCGTAGAAATTATTATAGGTGCTGATTTCTTCCAGCGTGTTCGGCGCCTCGTCCGTGGAAAAAGCACTCGGCTTTGTCGCAATCTTGGCCACCGCCGACCCAGCCATCGCCCCCAACGCCATGGCACCCGCACCTGCCAGCAATTGCCGACGGTTTAGATAATCCATCTTCGGGGTCACAGCAGACCATTTCAAATCAGTCTTAAAGTGATATGTCATTGCGCATCTCCAGCTATTTCCATCAACATCACCTAAGTCACCGCGAAACCAAAGCCAAAACAACTCACCTCACAACCTTGTTTAGTTTTTGTAACGTTGGGAGCGGGGTATCCATTGGCGCTGAATGGTCAATGGCTCCGGCCTCAAGGGTCAGTCAGCTAGCATATTACACCACGCAGATAGATTAGCTCCAATAGCAACACGTTTGGCGAGAAGAGGTGTGAATGGCAGATTTGAGGCCCTTTACTGTTTTTCTGCAACGCAGCCAAGGTTCGCTATTTCAACATGAGGCTGAAAAAGGTGATAAATCTAATGGAGTTTGCCAAGGGTTTTTAACCGTTAGGTTCTGACAAGGGACTATTGTACGGAACGCTGGACAATCCTGCCATCCACTATGCCTATATGAGTAGCTACTTCAGATCGGTTTCGCGGCAACCGAATGCCGGTAGACAACAAATTCTGTGTTTGTTGCTACCTTATCGTAGAGCGTTATTGCTGCTTCATTTGATGAATGCGTATGCCAATAAACCCCGACTGTTCCCGCTTGCTTTACTCGCTCATAAAATGCTGCAATCAGTTTGCGCCCCACGCCTTTCCCACGCAACTCAGGTTCTGAGAAAATGTCCTGAAGGTAGCAGGTGTTTTCAATCGTGATTGTGTTTCTATGAGATATGTAATGGGCAAGACCGACAAGTCGTCCTTCGTCCTCAGCGACTAGACAGTGCACTGGCTCGCTTGGTTCAAGAAACCGCCGCCAAGTGGATAGAACAACATCTTCAGAAAGCGCGGTCGGGCCCACTCTGCCATAGAACTCATTGTATTGGTCCCAAAGCATTCGCCACTGGGCAAAATCAGGTTCCGAAACATCTCGAATGATGAAAGTGTTTTCCACGTATCTAATTTTCCATACAAACTGTTAAATAACGTTTTACTACTTCATCCATACCATTTTCTATACATTCGATAATCAGAGCATGGCCAATAGAAACCTCCAAAACATTTGGTATTGTTAAAAACTTACTAAGGTTTTTTAGATCGAGATCATGACCAGCATTTACGCCAATGCCCAATTTTTGAGCTTCGCTGGCTGCATCAAAATATGACTGGAATACTTTTTTGTTATTTGGTGTTCCATGGGAAGCAGCATAAGATTCTGTGTATAACTCTACCCTAGAGGCACCAGTTTCTGGAACGCGCTCAATTTGCTCCAACTCTGGATCAATGAAAATAACTGGCCTTATACCCGCTTCATTGAGGCGCAAGCATGATTGTTTTACAAGCGGAATGTCACTTTTAAGATTCCAACCGTGATCTGATGTAAGTTGGTTTGGGCTATCAGGCACTAATGTGCACTGGGCTGGTTTTAATTGCTCAACAAGGGTTAGGAAGTTTTCTGACGGGTAACCTTCTATATTTAATTCAACATCAGTATCTCTAGCGAAGTGGTTACTTAAATCTACAGTGTCTTGAATCGTTATATGACGTTCATCTTGTCGCGGGTGTATGGTGATTCCTTGAGCCCCCAATGAAATGAATCTATCGGCGAAATCAATGACATTAGGAAAATCTCGTCCCCTTGAATTCCTTAGCAGTGCTATTTTGTTTAGATTGATACTCAGGTTTGTCATAAGCTAACTCCTTCACCGAATTAGTAGTTGCGCTTAGCATAAATACAAACGGCCGCTTTGTCCCGCATCTGCTACATTACCAACCCCACAGCAAACGATCACGCGTGCCTCGGATAAATCTCGTTCATCGGAATTGACGTGCCGTTTGGCTGCACCAGCCGGACATGCCTCCGCCGCATCTGGCGCGGCTCGGATACACCGACCGAATGGGCGATGGTTTCAACCTCGTGGGTCAAACAATCCGCATATTGCGCCACCTTTATATACTTGTCTTCAACCACCAGCCCCTTTTGCAGGCTTTTGTCATGGGTAGTGATCCCCGTCGGGCAGGTATTTCGATTACACTTTAGCGCCTGAATGCAGCCCAGACTAAACATGAACCCGCGCGCCGAGGTGACAAAATCCGCCCCCGCGCACAGCGCCCACGCCACATCCCCGGGGTTAACCAACTTGCCACTGGCCACAATCCGGATACGCTCCTTCAGGCCAAACTCGTCACGCCAATCAACCACCAGCGGCAACGCCTCGCGGATCGGCATCCCCACCAGATCAATCAACGGCATCGGTGCAGCGCCCGTGCCACCCTCGCCACCGTCAATGGTGATGAAATCAGGCGCGGAATCTTCACCCCGCTCCATGATCATCGCAAACAACTCCTTGAACGGCTCTAGTGATCCGACAACCGTCTTGAACCCCACCGGTTTACCCGTGACCTCTCTTATATGCGCCACCATATCCAGCAGATCACCAAAGTCATCGACCCCGGCGTGACGGTTGGGCGAAATGCTCGCCTCGCCCGCCGTAATCCCGCGGATGGCCGCAATTTCTTCCGACACCTTCTCAGCAGGCAATATCCCGCCCTTACCCGGTTTCGCCCCCTGCGCCAGCTTGATCTCGAACATCTTGACCTCGGGATGGCTTGCGGCCTCGCGCAGCTTGTCATCACACAGGTTGCCGCCCAGATCGCGCACGCCGTATTTCGCGGTGCCAATCTGGAACACCACATCACAGCCCCCCGCCAGATGATACGGCGACATGCCGCCCTCGCCGGTATTCA
>JAFLKA010000512.1 GCA_022712735.1 Marinosulfonomonas sp.
TCATTCCGCCGCCTTGATCTCGAACCCCTGCGCGATCATGTCGGCGGGTTTTACCGGATATTCGCCGGAAAAGCAGGCGTCGCAATATTGCGGGCTGGCGTTGTCACGGCCCTTGGCTTGCCCTGCCGCGCGATACAATCCGTCCAGCGTGATGAAACGCAATGAATCCACCCCGAGATGCTCGCGCATTTCGTCCTCGGACATAGTGGCCGCCAGCAATTGCTCGCGTTCGGGCGTATCGACGCCGTAAAAACAGGGCCACATGGTGGGCGGCGACGCGATGCGGAAGTGGACCTCGGCGGCACCGGCATCAAGGATCATTTCCTTGATCTTGCGGCTGGTGGTGCCGCGCACGACGCTGTCATCGACTAAAATCACCCGCTTGCCTTTGATCAGGGCGCGGTTGACGTTCAGCTTTAGCAGCACCCCCATGTTACGGATGCTTTCGGTGGGCTCGATAAACGTGCGGCCGGTATATTGGTTGCGGATGATGCCCATGCCATACGGAATGCCGGTTTCATGGGCATAGCCGATCGCCGCTGGTGTGCCGCTGTCAGGCACGGGGCAAACAAGGTCCGCATCCACGGGAGCTTCTCGGGCCAGCTCGATGCCGATCTGGCGGCGGGTTTCATAGATGGACTGGCCACCAACGATGCTGTCGGGGCGCGAGAAATAGACGTGCTCGAAAATGCAAAAGCGTGGTTTTGCGGGGGCGAAGGGGCGGTGGCTTTCGACGCCCGCCGCCGTAATCACCACCATTTCGCCAGGCTCAATATCGCGCACGAATTCCGCACCGATAATGTCGAGCGCACAGGTTTCCGACGCCAGCGCCCAGCCCTCGCCAACCTTGCCCAGCACCAGTGGGCGAACCCCCAGCGCGTCACGCACACCGATCAGTTTGGTGCGGGTCATCGCAACGATGGAGAACGCGCCTTCAACGCGGCGCAGCGCGTCTTTCATCCGTTCGGGGATGTTCTTCTGGAAACTGCGGGCCATCAGATGGATGATACATTCGCTGTCGCTGCTGGACTGAAAGATCGAGCCGTGCTGGATCAGTTCGCGCCGCAGCGCCGTGGCGTTGGTGATGTTGCCATTGTGGGCAATCGCCGCCCCGCCCATGGCAAATTCGCCAAAGAACGGCTGCACATCGCGGATCACCGCACCCTTTTTACCCGAGGTGGAATAGCGCACATGGCCGATGGCCAGCGGGCCGGGCAGGGTGTCCATCAGGCTGGCTTTGGTGAAGTTGTCGCGCACATAGCCGAAACGACGGGCGGAATTGAACCCTTCATGCGGATCATGGCTGACGATGCCACCGGCCTCTTGGCCGCGATGTTGCAGGGCGTGCAGGCCTAGGGCGGTGAAATTGGCGGCTTCAGCCACACCAATCACGCCGAAAACGCCGCATTCCTCTTTTAATTTATCATCATCGAACGGGTGGCAAGGGGGCATTTTTTGCATTTCAGCAGTCGCTCCGAATCCTATGGCAGTAGGCGTGCCACCCTCATACGAGGTTGGACGCCTTGTGTCACCACAGAGTCATAGATAAGTCATAGATAAACGCACATGCTTTTGGGGTGTTGCCCCGCAGCAGGGTTAGGGCCGCGCCAAAACCCACAAACCTTGTGCCCCGTCGCCTTTGATATCGCCGATTTTGCGGTCTTTTGTATACAGATATAGCGGGCGTCCCTTAAAGGCGATCTGCATGGTGCCATCGTCGCGCCGTATTAGGGAATAGCTTTGGGGCATCTGTGTGCCTGCGGGCATTAAGGCCGGTGGCCATGCTTTGGCGCAAGCCCCGTTGCATTTAGATACGCCGTTTGTGTCTTTGCTATAGAAATACAGCGACATGTGTTTTTCGTTCATGATGAACACCTGACCATTCAGCGGGCCGCTCATCACCGATGCGTTGCCGTGTGAACTGGCGTTGGCGGTGCTGTTGATCAGGATGAGGGCGGTCAGGGCCGCAGTCGCAAGGGGGGCAAGGCGCATGTATATTCTCCAGTATATATGTGACGCAGTCCGACGGGTGTGCTGGGGCCCGTGGCCATAGATACATACGCTGGTAATGTGTTTGCGCGTGAAAATATACTTTTCAGCCCACTCGAGCCGCTCACAATCATTCACATATGCGAGATGCACACAGTAAATTTGTGGTGATTTCGCGGATGGGTATGGCCCAAAGACCATACCCATCCAGATTTTGTTGTGTTTACAGCTTAGTTATTCGTTGCGGGCGCTTCGGTTTCTACCCCTGTCGGCGCACTCGCAGGTTCGCCGCAATCCCCGACCAGTTGCTCGTAACGTGACACAATCCAGCCTGGTGCATCCTCGGGGATGCTGTCGTTGATGCTGTCCTGCATTTTGGCAAATATGCGGGCGGTGCGGCTGTCGTCGATCATTGGCATGGCCTGATCGGTGACGACGCGGTCATAAACCACTAGGGCGACGCCAACCAGCAACGCGCCACGCGCCACACCGAACAGAAATCCAAGCCCCTGATCAATGCCGCCAAGGGCTGAACGTTGCACAATGGATGAAAATAGTGGCGTGATCAGCGACATCACGATCAGGCCGACCGCAAAGACGGCAGCAAATGCCGCGATGCGGGCCAATTCACAGCTGTCCTTGATGAAATCGCCAAGGATCGGAATTTCGCGGATCAATGGCTCGGCTTGTCCGGCAAACATGAAGGCCAGCACGGCGGCGGCGACCCAGCCCGCGATGGACAGAGATTCGCGCACGAACCCGCGGGAATAGGCCAAAAGCGCCGATAGGATGATGACCACTGCCACCACACCGTCAATAATTGTAAAACCTTCCACGTCTTCTCTCCTCGCCTGCTCTGGGGCTTATCCCGCCCCGAAAATCTCGCCGACAAATGCCGTTAGATCGGACATTTGCTGCATTTTAAGCCCCGTTGCGGTTGCAGTTTTGCTGCCCGCAGGGGCGATTGCGCCTGTAAAACCCAGTTTTGCCGCTTCTTTCAAGCGGTTTTCGGTCTGGCCAACGGGTCTTAATGCCCCTGATAGGCTAATTTCACCAAAAACCACAGTGTCGGCGGGCAATGCGGTGTCTTCGCGGGCCGATAGTAGTGCGGCTGCAACAGCCAGATCGGCGGCAGGCTCGCTAATACGCATGCCGCCAGCCACGTTCAGATAGACATCAAGGCCGGTGAACGGGATGCCGCAGCGGGCCTCGAGCACGGCGAGGATCATCGCCAGACGGCCACCATCCCAGCCGACAACGGTGCGCCGCGGCTGGGAGTGTGGCGACGGCGCAACCAGCGCTTGCAGCTCACACAACACGGGGCGGCTGCCCTCGATACCGGAAAATACCACTGATCCGGGGGCGGGTTTATCACGTTCGGATAGAAACAGGGCAGAGGGGTTGGTGACTTCGGACAGGCCCGCACCGGTCATTTCAAACACGCCGATTTCGTCGGCTGGCCCGAAACGGTTTTTAACGGCGCGCAGGATTCGGAACTGGTGGCCGCGCTCGCCCTCAAAGTACAGCACAGTGTCGACCATATGTTCAATCACCCGTGGGCCAGCGATCTGGCCATCCTTGGTGACGTGACCGACAAGGATCACCGACATGTTGCGCCGTTTGGCGAATGTGGTCAGTTCGTGCGCGGCAGCCCGCACCTGTGACACGCTGCCCGGGGCGGACTCAACATTATCGGCCCACATGGTCTGGATCGAATCGATGATCGCAAGGTCGGGTTTTTCGGCCTCGAGCGTGGTCAGGATATCGCGCAGATTGGTCTCGTTGGCCAGTTGCACGGAGGCATTGCGCAGGCCCAGACGGTCGGCCCGCATCCGGATTTGGGCGCTGGCCTCCTCGCCTGACACATAGATGACTTTCAGCCCCTTACCGGCGAAACTGGCAGCGGCTTGCAACAACAGGGTGGATTTACCGATACCCGGGTCACCGCCAACCAGAACGGCCGAGGCAGGCACCAGACCGCCGCCCAACACGCGGTCCAGTTCCGGCATGCCGGAAAGGGTGCGCGGAGGTGGTGCCTCGTCACTGGACAGGTCGGACAGGTGGATCGAGCGGCCACGCTTGCCACCAAGCGATTTTTTCGCAGGGCCAGCCGATAACGGCACCTCTTCGGTGATCGAATTCCATGCGCCACAAGCCTCGCAACGGCCCGACCATTTGGTCGAGGATGCGCCGCAAGAATTGCAGGTGAAGGTGTTTTGTTTTGCCATAGGCACTTGTGCCTTAGCTTTGGCGCTACATCAAGCAGACCTTTTGCGTTTTTCCGCGAGAAATGAGATGCCCAATGACGCCAGAATGCAGCCGGTAAACAGGTATAACCCCCATGCGGTTTCAATTTGACCCACGCCAATTCCCTTGCCCACTACCAGATACAGCGCGATCAGGAAAATATCGGCCATCGCCAGTTTTCCTAATAAATGCAGCACCGGCAGCACCTTGCGATGCAGCAGGTTGAAATGGATCAACGCCAGTCCGATGGTTTTCATATAGGGGGCGAAGATGGCGAAAAACGTGACCAGAAGGGCAAGGAACACATCGGATTCCCACAGGCTCTGTAGCCCCGTGATCACCGATATTTCGTCCAGCCCGAAAAAGAACGGCATGAACCCCGCCCGCAACATCGGCGCGAACCACGCGATGGGGAACAGGATGATCAACGACAGGTTGGCAATTTTGATGAATGTGGCCACAATAATTCCGTCCCGTAATGGCAAGGCATCCATGCCTTACAGCATATTTATGGGGTGGTGCCGCGCATCACAATGCTTGAAGCTGAAATTCCACGCCCCTATGCAACTATTTTGTGATGGGCTAGGTGAAACGACTTAAGTTGCGGAAATATTAGTGTAAAGAAGGTCGCATTGAAAATTCGCCTCAAATCACAGAACCATAGACATGCATTTTTTTATGTTCGAGAAATACATGAGTATGTGTTTACTACAATTCCAATATTGCCAGATGACTGGCTCAGTAATACCGCGTCTTTTCCATAAGTGTCGCAGTGGCTTTGCGCTAATTTCAATATCTTTGGTAGATTTATTACGACTGGATCATATTCTATTACGATAGAACTACTGTTTTGTAGTGCTATATTATATGGTGCCCTCCATTGGGCGACGCATCCCGAAACAAATATAAATATAACGCAAAAGCCTATTTTCGTATATTTTCCCCACGTGATTACCTTTCTAATATAATGTATTTAAAAATGTATCATCCAAACGGTTTATGTCAATCATTCCCAATGGTGAGTGGCTCAGCGCACCGCCTCGATCGGCCCCTCGGCGCGGCCATGGATGAACTGGTCCAGATAGGGATCGCCACTGTTGTCCATATCGGCCACAGGCCCGGTCCACTTGATCACCCCGTCGTGCAGCATCGCCACCTTGTCGGCGATGGCACGCACTGATGACATATCATGGGTGATGGTCATGGCGGTGGCCCCCATTTCCACCACGATTTCGCGGATCAGCTCGTTAATCACCCCCGCCATGATCGGGTCCAGCCCCGTTGTCGGCTCGTCGAAAAAGATGATTTCGGGCTCGGCGGCGATGGCGC
>JAFLKA010000410.1 GCA_022712735.1 Marinosulfonomonas sp.
ATGGCACCGCAAAAGGTAGGTCGCCCGAGCAATCACCGTGGGCTGAAAACATTACTGTTTTGCCTACGGTGGCTTCGAGTGGATACAAATTTAATTTCCACGATGTAGGACGAAAAGGTGAAGAACCAAGTCCTGGGCATACGTTGGTCTTAGGTCGCACAGGATCAGGTAAAACCCTTGGTACAGCGTTCATGATGGCGCAGGCGCGGCGTGCTGGTGCACGTATCATCGTGTTCGATAAGGATCAGGGTTTGGAAATGGCCATTCGAGCTATGGGCGGTGCATATTCACCTATCAAGGTTGGTGAGGCCACGGGTTTCAACCCGTTCCAAACAGAAACCGATGATAGAGGGATTGCATGGCTAACAGACTGGTTAACAGACCTATTAGCGCGTGAACGCCAGCTTACCACAGTTCAAACAGTTGCCTTGAATGACGCTGTACGACAAATTGCCAGCGCTGACGCAGGGCTAAGAAGTTTTCAGGGTTTGGAAAGCCTCGTTACTTCAACCGATGATGGTGGTGAATTACTTGCGCGTGTCAAAGAATGGACTGAAAAAGGCCGTTATGGATGGTTGTTTAGCAAAGAGGCAAGCCAGCCCATAAACATGAGTGAGGAAATTGTTGGCATTGATATGTCAGAAATTCTCGATCTCAACACAGAACGAGCCGCGTTTTTGTCATATCTGTTTCGTCGCATCGAGCGCGTTATTGAAGATCGAAAGCCGACAATTATCGTAATTGATGAAGCATGGAAAATGCTCGACGATGAAATATTTGTGAAACGGCTTCATGACTGGCTCGTCACTATGCGCAAGAAAAATTGTGTTGTGATGATGCTTACACAGACACCCGGACACCTCGAAAAAAGCGTTGTTGGACCGATTATTGCCGAGTCCGTCACAACGCAAATTTTATACCCAAACAATAGAGCCAGCCCAGAAGACTACCGGATTTTGCGCGTTAATGAAAACGAGGCTGGGTTTCTTTGTAGTGGGGCAAGCGGTCAACGGATCGCGCTCGTTCGTTCGGGTTCAGATAGCGTCTTTGTAGACTTTAATTTGGCAGGGCTTGGCGGGGCACTGACTGTCCTTGGTGGCGGTCGAACAGGTGAAGATAAAGCGCCTATAAATTGGCGAAATAGTCCAGAATTTTGGAAGGAAATGGTATGAAAAGATTGAGTATTATAGCGGTTGGTTTAGCACTCCTATCGGGCTGCGCGACCGTGAACACAGGCCCAAAATCGGCCTGTTTCGGCAGAACAGCGGTTGATGGTTCATATGCCGTCACACGTTCGAACTTCTCACCAATATCTATAAGTTCCAAAAGCAGAACGGATGCACAAGATGATTGCGATTTCCAAAACTTTTAGACGGTTCGCCCTTGTCGTTGCTGTCGTTACCAGCTCAACAATGGCTACAGCCCAAGGTGTACCGATCATCGACGGTCGTGGCCTTGCGAACAATAGTTCCCGTTTGTTGGAAGCCTTTAGGGATGCCGTATCCCAAGATCAGAAAATCGAAAGCCAGCGAGCTTTAACTACGCTGCAAGAAGAGCAACGCGAAGCTTATGAGCGGTTCTTAGAAGATACCACTGGTGTTACCGATATATCGGCGTTTGAGAACGGCGGCGGCGGCATACCAAGTGCAGCAGACACCTATCCAGTCACCGAAGATGATAACGCTAACGCACAGCGTCTTTTCGGTGATAATGCTTCTGTTGAGCAGATGATCATTACCGTGGCACGCCGCTATGAAACCCATCCAGGCGTTTCGGCTGCGGGCCTTAATCCGTTGACTTGGCGCATCTTGTTTCAGTCTCTTATTAAACAGGAAAGCCGATTCAACAACGCGGCAAGGTCGCATGTCGGGGCCATGGGGTTCTGTCAGTTAATGCCTGGCACTGCATCGGATCTCGGGGTTAATCCAAGCGACCCTTGGGAAAATCTCGATGGTGGCGCAAGATACATTTTGACCCAGCTTAACCGATATGGCCGCGTTGATTATGCTCTGGCCGCATATAATGCGGGGCCGGGGAATGTTAACAGGTATGGCGGCATACCGCCCTTTGAAGAGACCCAAAACTATGTTCGGCGGATCAACGGGTACTATAATGAATACCTGTCCATAATCACTGGCGTTGACATGACTGGTTCATTGAACGGGATCGACGGAGCCAATGCAAATTGGGGAAATTTCGCGGATGCCTCGATGGGATACGGCTCTTACCAAGCGCAACAAGTTGATGCCGCTATGCGTCGTGTTGCTGCGATTTTGGATCAAGGACAACCAGAAAATTCCAAAGAAGCAATGGATATGAACACCTATCTGTTGGCGGAACGGGCGCGGCTTATGGCGCTGACCCTTCGTCTTAGGTCTGCTCACGCCAAGGTGGAAGCTGCCCAAGGTCTCAATGAATCCTCACAACAATTACAAGCAACCACTTTTTGGGAGTACAACGAATGAAAAATCGCCTTATCAAACCCTTACTTATCGCCGTACAGCTCGCGGTTTCGGCGTCATTTTTCGTCGCGTCTCCGCTTGCTGCACAGGGTGTTCCTGTCATTGACGGGACAAATCTTGCCAAAAATATTGAGCATCTACGTGAAGCTCTAGCTGACGCTGAACGACAAATTCAACAAATCGAAGAAATGCGGACACAGATTGAAGAGCTGACCAATATCAATGGTTTGCTTGAAAATGTCTTGGGATCAATTTCTGGCCTGAATGATATTGCCGACCTGTATAATTCAGTTGAAGATATTCGTAGCCGCGCGGCAAAAATTACCGATCTAAGCGGATTTGCGGACTCGCTGGCGATTGGCGATTTTAGTGCGCTACTGGATAGCTTGCTGGATGGCGAAGTGACCATGGGCGAACGTCGCGCGGTCGAAGCTGTTCAAGGAAATCTGGCACGAGCTGGTTTCGATCCCGAAACCTTGGCCGCATTGTCTGGTTCCGATAACCGTTCTGATGCTGTAATCGCTCAAACTGCGGCCGCCAACGCTACCGTGATGGCCGCCGCCCAACTTTCATATGAAGAGTCGGGACAAAGCATTGAGCGGGTTAGTGGGCTAGTTAATCAGATTGGCAGTGCAACCACGCTCAAAGAGTCTGTTGATCTCAATACTAGAATGGCTGCTGAAACCAATTATATACTCGGTCAAATGTGGCGGTTAAATGCTGCTCAAGGTCTCGCGCAAGGCCAAAACGGCGTCAATTGGGCGGCGGAACAAGCTAAAGAACGCGCATTCTTCGATTACTCTGGTGCAGAATAATGAGGGTTCTTTGCACAGCATTCGCATTGATCCTCGCAATGGCATCGTCTGGGGCTTTCGCAGAGGACTACGAAACATCTTCACCTGAACTTCTTCAGGAGGCAGCTATCGACGCGGTAGAGAGTGGCGATGGTGACGAGTTGCTCTTGGTAATGACAGAAATGAAGCGTCGGGAAATGTATTTTTTCCATGTGCGGCCTGACGCATCCTGCGGTCGTGAACCACCTAAAGAAGGATTGATTGGTGCTTGGGGAACATTCGGCGTCGCGAAATCAGGCTACGGTAGCTATTTACGATTGTTAGCGATGGAAAATGGCACCTGCGCGTGCCTCTCAAGTCAAGCAACCTTTGATGAATTTTTGACTGTAGAATTTGACACTACGGCTCAAGATATAACAGAGACCGAAATTCAACTGCTCATCACGTATGCAAATGCACACCTTGGTTCTGTGAGAGAAAATTACAGCTCCTTTTACGCTTTAAACTGTAGAGCGAATTAAAACATGGGTGTGATTACAGAGTTACTTGATGGCGTAGATGCAGCCGCTAGTTCTATCGGAACTGGCGCATATGGCACTGTTGCCGATGTTGTCATTCCCATTGCTCAAACAGGATCGGTTCTCATTGTTATCATTACGGGTATCAATTTAATGATCCAAGCCGTTCCGATGACTTTGCAGAACGGTTTGAGTTTGATGCTGCGGGTAGCTTTAGTCTTTATATTTCTAACGAGTTTTTCCAACTTTAATGCCGTTTATGGTGTCCTTACAAATGCCCCAGCCGAAATTGGTGCAGTCGTTCTCTCTGAAGTGACAGGGGGCACTGTCACAAACCTTTATGACGGCCTCGATAACCTCTATGGGCAAGCTCTGAATGTTGGCGACGCGGTAAGTCAGAATGGTAGCTTTATCGCTGGCGCAATAGCCGGTGTTGTTATGTTTTTGGTTGCCGCACTTATGGCAGTTGCGAGCATAATCTTAATCGCTGGTTCCAAACTTATGATCGGCGTTTTGATTATCCTGGGGCCAATCGCAATAACGACAACTCTGTTTAAGCAAACCGCCCCGATTTTTGAAGCGTATGTCAAGCTGGCATTAGGTTTTGCACTGATTCCGCTTCTCACTGCCGCGATGGCTGGCTTCACAATTCTTGCGGCTCAAATGATCACACCTGACAGTTTGGATACGGTCACAACCATTGGCGATATAGCCAGTTTTATAGTTGTGATGCTTCTAGGTGCGGGCCTCATGGCAATGGTTCCTAGTGTAGCCTCGGGCCTCGCTCAAACTGGCATTGGCCTCGCAACAGCGGGTGCAGTTTCAGGCGCGTTAGGCCGGTCAGGAATGCGTAGCGTGGGTAGTGCTGGATCATCCGTAGGACGTGGGATTGGTGGCGCAGTAACCGTCGCGCGTGGCCAACAATTGAGCAATTCAGCTTCAAGATCAACGAGAGTTGGCGCTGCCGCCGCGTCCAAGGTCGCATACCTAGCAAATCGAATGAGAAAATAACTGCGTTAGCAGCCCTATTAGGAGAATTAGAATAATGAAAGATCAAGGCTTTGATGTTGATATGGTTTTAGAACCAAGACGTTCCGCACGCATTGCATGGCGCGTAGCGACCGCATCAACATGTCTGTCCGTACTATTGGGCGTGGCTATTGTTGCCATGATGCCCCTCAAACAGACAGAGGTTTTCACCGTCCTTGTTGATACGGTTACGGGGCAATCCGAGCGCATTATGCAAGTCCAGCCGACAGGAATTTCAGACCAAGAGGCCGTAAAAGAGGGCTTGCTTGTTGCATATGTTTCGGATCGTGAGAGTTTCATTATGGCGGGTATTCAGCAACGCCTTGAAAGTGTTCAACGCCGCTCACAGGGAACGGCACAACGGTCATTACAACGGCTTTGGACAGACGGGTCGGATAATGAAAGCTATCCGCCTACAGTTTACGGACAAGACGCGGAAGTTACAGTGCGGATTATCGCAATAAACTTCCTTGAACCGTTGGTTGCGCAGGTTCGTTTTCAAAAAACATTGCGAAGACAGCGCCAAGCACCAGTTACCAGATCGTTCATTGCAACGATTGGTTTTGAATTTTCACCGCGACGCGAACGACAGCTTCAACGGGTTTGGGAAAATCCGTTAGGATTCACGGTTGAAACCTACACCGTCGATGCAGAAACACTTGGGGGATAATGAAGTCATGATACATAAATTTAACATAACTATGATTATCGGCGTTTTGGTTTTGGCGTTTGCGTCACCTGTTTTTGCCGAAAGAGCGCCGCGAACAATGGGACAAGATGCGCGAGTTCGGCACGTTAATTACAATGCTACTGATGTAATCAGAGTGAACACCAACTTGAGAGTAAATACTGCCATCGAGCTTGGTTCTGGTGAACGGATCAATCAAGTGTTGCTTGGTGATAGTGAAAGCTATGAAGTTGAAGTGCTTTCAAACAGAAACACGATTTCTGTGAAACCAGTAATCGCTCGCGCAAGCACGAACATGACGATTTATACCAATCGCCGCGCCATATCCTTTTATCTGACCGAAGGTTCCACCAGCCGCCCCACTTTTCGGGTTGTCGTGGTATTTCCTGATAACTCGGATAGGCGGCTCGTTTCTCGATCAGGAAACCGTGACACAGGCTATCAATTCTCGGGCAAAGCAAATTTTCGACCTGTCCGTGTTTGGAATGATGGTCGCAATACGTTTTTCGAGTTTAGAAATGACACAAGACCTTCGATCTTCCGCGTAAATACCCAAGGGTATGAAGCTAGTTTGAACACCACAACACAAGGTCGGGTCGTTCGTGTTTCAGGTATTGGGACGGAATTTTCTGTGCGGATCGGCGACGAGGTTATCTGCATTCGACGTATCCAAGGCGGTACAGTCAGCACTCCATCGACAGTTGCAAGCCTAGCTTCAAAGGAATTTTGATATGAGTAACAATGATGATTATGAAGTTAAAGCTAAGGCAGATAAAAAAGCTCCGAGCACACTGGCAAAAGTAGGGTTTGGACTTGTAGCGGCTGCGTTTATCGGAGTCGTAGGTTATCCGTTGATTGTGCCTGAAAGCACTACCCCTATCGAAGTGTCTGATGCTAACGAATTTCAAGAAGATCAAACGGGAGGCGATTTTGGGCACATTCCAACAAATACCCAACCGCAGCTTGCTCCCGCAATAGACTTCTCTGGGGTAAATTCACAGATTGAGCAACAAAGGCTTGCTATGGAAGCCCGCAATCTTGAATTACAAAATCAAGTCGGCGCATTGCAATCGCAACTCTCCGCCATTGCAGCAGGTAGCGATGAAAACCAGCAAGCGTTGGCCGCTCAAATTGCACAAGCTGTATCGGCTGCAAACGAAGAGAACGCAAAAAGGCTTGAAGAGAGCCAAGCTATGTTACAAAGGCAGCTCCAAGCTCTTGCCGAGCAAAATGGATTGTTGGAACGCCAGCTTACGGTACAAAGGGTAGACGTGAGCGATGCAGAGTTAGCTCGATTAGCGGCAGAACGTGAAAACGCAGAACAAAGAAGGCGTCAACAGGAACTTGCAGAACGCAGAGAAGAACAACAGCGTCTAATGGCGCTTCGCGTTGTATCTCCTTCTGTTGTTTTTGATGATAAAGCCAGATCAAGCGGTGGTGATACTGGTGGTACTAGTTTAGGTCGAAATCCTTCAAATGCTGATCGTAACCGCGCGTTTGTGGAAAATGGTGCACCATCTGCCGAAATTACATCTGCGGAAGTCATCGCCAATCCCAGCAAGACCGTTCTGCAAGGAACTCTCATTGGCGCGACTTTGGAAAATGCAGTAGATTCTTCTCTTCCAGGCAATGTGATCGCTACGGTCAATAATTCGATTTACAGTTTTGACGGCTCGCAGATATTAATTCCTTCTGGTTCGCGTGTTTTTGGGTCTTATAGCTCTGATATTGTACTTGGTCAGGGACGCATCCTCGTTCGTTGGTCAAGGATTGTGACCCCAGAGGGACAATCTGTTGAGATTTCGGCCTTCGGTGGTGATCAGCAAGGACGCTCAGGGATCGCAGGCCATGTAAATTCACGGTTTGGACAACGATTTGGTGGTGCAGCTCTTATTTCACTGATAGGCGCAGCTCCGGCCATTGCAGCAGATTACTATGCGGCAGATAGTGAAATTGCGTCGGACACTGCCGAAAATATCGGGGAAAACTTTTCGGGTGCGACGGATTCAGTTCTTAGTGAATACGCAAGCCTGCCACCAATTATCACCATCGAACAAGGTTCACAGGTTTCAATCATGGTTGACCGGGATTTGGAATTTTACTGATGAATAAAAAACCTACTTTTCTTTCAACCTATTTGACCCCCATCGAGGGTTTGCTACTCGATCCAAATATTGTTGAAATTGCGGTGAACGCTGATGGCAAGGTGTGGATTGAGAAGCAAGGTGCTTCCCATATGGCCTTATATGCCGATCACACTTTTACACAGGATGAAGCAAAAA
Source organism: Marinosulfonomonas sp. (assembly GCA_022712735.1). Next base: position 7,774 of record JAFLKA010000410.1, read on the forward strand.
ATATTGGTACTGCGATAGCCAGCGATATTGGTTCGCCCTACTCCAACACAAAGCCAGTGCTATCTGGCAAAATACTTTACAAGGATCGCCCTCTTCGTGCGCAAATACTTGGCCAGCCTGCAATTGAAGGCGGAACTGTCATTGCACTAAGGGCTTACAGTCAGAAAAAGATCACGCTGGATCAGATTGAGCTGCTATATGATGGCCTTGTGGATCTCGATGTTAAACGACGTGAACGAGCCAAAATAGTAGCTGATCTAGCTCATGCTGGGGATATTCAAAAAGCCATGAAAGTTTGCATCGAAGATAGACTAAACATTATGATCTCGGGCGGCACATCAAGCGGTAAAACGACATTTGCGCGCGGGCTTCTTGACTTAGTTGACCCAGAAGAGCGCATTGTGACCATCGAAGATGCCTTTGAACTTTTTCCGACGCAACCAAATGTGGTGGCGCTCAAAGCTGAACGCAAAGAAGAAAGTGAAGTCTCGGCTGAAAAGCTTCTTGCGGCAACATTGCGCTTACGACCTGATCGTATCATCCTGGGCGAACTTCGTGGGAATGAGTGTAAAACATTTCTTGATGCAATAAACACAGGGCATGGTGGTAGCTTCACCACAATTCATGCCGACACAGCTAAAAAGTCTATCGACAGATTGGCGTTGATGGTTATGTCAGTAGGCATGAATATGGCATTTGACGAAGTGCGTAGATACTGTGAATCAAGTATTGATATTGTTGTCCAGCTCGGCCGTGTCGCTGGTAGACGTGGTGTAGCTGAAATTTACATACCCTCATTACCGTCAGACAATATTTCACAGCCCAACTAGGCAGAACCACAACAAAACTAGCTCATTAGGTAAATTGTTCCACTTACAATCACAAAAGTTACAAGAGCTATAGCCAATAAGGATTTTCCCCACTCGGCTTGCTGACTTTCGTTGCGTGTGCATTATGTGTTGATTGAATGGGTCATAGCGGACCTTCATAACAAACTAAATAAATATGAGATCTGATCTCAGCCCTTGGTGGCTCAACGATTATGTGTGAGAATGCAAATGCCAACCTTGAATTGAGAAATTATTGATGAATAACGGATGTTTCGAACTTACTACGAGCGCATTTCATTTTTTGAAAGCAAACTACGGCTCAGATCAATCAGATATTGCCGAATTGGTTGATGACGCAGAATATGCTGGAGTATTTGAGCCCGAACAAATCCAACGAGCGCAGCAAAGCCTTTTGGCGCCGATGGCGAGGTTGGAACAAGAAGTCTCCTGGCTGCCTGAACTGAGTCAGGCTCAAATATCCAATGTCTTCGACCTGATCACGTCTGGAGATGTAGTTGAACTCAGGAAATCAACTGAGCATTTTCCAGAGCTGGCCAAAGCAAATGTTCTAGCGCACTTGTGTGGGATTGGGAACGTCACCGACGACCTATTTCATTCTCTGGTGGCAGCATGGGACGAGGTCGAACAAACAAACCTTCTCAACGTCATAAATGATGGCCGTGAAAGAGCCGGATTTCCCAGCATTGAGCTGCAACAGTTGCGTGACGCATTAAAGGACTTGGAGGGCCTGCATGCCAGAACTGCAGCTGTTGGGATTTGGACGCTGGATCGACCTGGTGAAACGATGGAAAGGATCGTCGAAACTGAACTTAGAAGACATCCTTCAAGCTCGTTCTTAGGGCAATTTGTCCGCCGCTACGATAATTTGAGCGAACCTGATCTAGTTCGTGTGAGTGATGAAATCGACAGTTGCATTGAGCGTGCTGGAGAAAGTGATGCGGACCTGAGCGTTGTGGTCAGTGCTATTTCTGATCTTTTAGTCCGATGGGATGACATTAACCAACCGGTTCAAGTTTACGAGCAACATCAAGGTCATGAGGAAGGTCGATCAAAGCGAATTTACGAGAAACTGCGGACACTTTGCTTGGAGTTGGCCAATGATCGCAGTGAATTTTCTGATGCGCGACTTTTGTCAGAGGCACTCCTGCGTACCTTCCCGGAGCTTGAATCCGTTGCCGAGGTGTTAAAACGAGACGTGGCGCAGTTGGAGACGTTGGACGAACAACAAAAACAGCAACAACACATCGAGCCTTTGATCGCGGCTTGCGAGGCGGCAAAGAACCAATTGCCAAAGGTTAAAAAAGCTCTGGCTAGAAACGGGTTCTCCCAAGCTTCAAAAGGGCCAACTTCCGACATCTTGGCTGCCTTTAAAACTGCATTGGCAGAGTTGGCGGATAAGTCCCTTGCATTCGTGGTTGTGCGTGATCTAGCGCTGTACATAAATAATGATCGCAACGACCCAGAGACCGCTTTCAGGCTAGTAAACGGCTTGCTTTCTTATGCCGGTGCACACCCTTCCAACGAGCTTAGCGAGAAGCTCGAAGAAGAGCGAGCTGTTCTTCATCGAAACTGGAAAATGAATGAGCTCGACAAGAATGCGGGTAATTTGACGGCCATGTTGCAGACAGTAGACGATATGCTGAAATATGCTCGCGGCTCGGAGCGTAGCGAGCTACAGCAATTAAAAACAAAAATTGAGAGAAAACGGTTTGGCAAAAAGCTAAAGTGGGGCATTTACGCTTCAATCGCAGCTGTCATAGGGTTTTTCGTGATTGCGGGCGAAATGGACAGACCAGCTAGGCGTTCGACTTATCAACCATCTACTCCAAGGGTGGCCACACCAACTCCAGCGGCTGCACCGACGCAAACTGTTGAGCGTGAAGTTTTGCCACCAGTCGGGCAAGGACTAACGCTCAATCGTTCTCAAATTAGATATTGTGTATTTCAGGGGCAAAGGCTTGATGCGATAAGGCCACTAACCAGCACGAATAATCAGATAGACCGCTTCAATCGGCTTATTGAAGACCTCAATTCTCGATGCTCAAATTACCGATATAGAAGCGGCGCACTTAGCTCAATCCAGCGTGAGGCCCGCGAAAACGCCAGTGAATTGCGAGCGGATGCAAGAAGGATCGTTGCATCGTGGTAGCTTCTTCACAAATACCTTTCAGTGCCGATACCGTAGCGCAGCTGTGCGTAGAGTATTGGAAGCTATCCAAAGCAACTAGGAAGGCGATTGATCGCCTTACAGATAATGACGGCCGTCGCTTGGAAGGCCAATTGAACTTCTCAGACCGTCAACTATCGCTGCTAATTGATCAACTGGGCTTTAGGCTAGTTGAGTTTGAAGCAGAAGAGTTTCATGCTGGCTTGTCTGCTTCAGCGGATAATGCGGGTGATTACTCGGATGATGTTGATCTTGTGGTCGCAAAAACACTGGAGCCAACGATAATGGCTGATATGAAGGTAATTAGGTTGGGTCGTGTACTTGTCGAACCAGCAAAAATTGAAAAGGAATAGACATTGTATCTTGGTATTGATCTTGGAACATCAAACTCCGCAGTAGTTGGGCACATAGACGGCGGTCTGCGGCTCTTTAAGACGTCAGATGGAACTGATGTGCTGCCGAGCGTCATTTATCTGGATAAACGAGGCCATCGGTTCATTGGAAAATCAGCCTATGACCGCCTACTTTCGGCCCCACAAAATGTTGCGCATGGTTTCAAGCGGTCTATGGGGACAAAAAACCCAATCTCGTTTTCTGGACAGGTGTGGACCCCGGTTGAGTGTAGCGCTGAGATCATTAAAACTTTGGTCGGACAGGCCATGACGGAAACGGGCAATCAGGAGGTCGAGGGTGTCGTCATCACGACGCCCGCAGCATTTAACCAAATGCAAAGCGAAGACACTATTGCCGCCGCGCGACAAGCAGGGTTGGAAAAAGTTAGTCTCTTGCAAGAACCGGTTGCCGCCGCTTTGGCTGCGATTGCCCATAGCAAACAAAAAGACGGCGTCTTTTTGGTCTATGACCTCGGAGGAGGTACCTTTGATTTGGCTTTGGTCATGAGCACTGCGGGTGCGGTCAATGTGATAGCCCATGAAGGTATTAATATGCTGGGGGGTCGAGATTTTGACCGGATCATATTTGACAGTGTCATACGCCCATGGCTGGACGAAAACTTCAATCTCCCAACAGATTTCCAACGAAACGACAAATACAAACACCTCTCAGAAATTTGTCGTCATGCAGCGGAAAAGGCCAAAATCCAACTTTCCGCGTCGCCGTTGGCTTCGATCTTCGCAACAGAAGACGAAGTCAGAGCAACTGACGAAGATGGAGAAGAGATTTATATTTCCATTGATCTTTCACGAGATGAAATGACCGACCTGATAAAAGACCGCATCGATGACTCGATTGCACTTTGCCGTAAGATCATCTCGGTCAATGGATACAAGAATGAAGACATCTCAAAAATTGTTCCGATTGGCGGACCTTCAAAAATGCCAATCATAAGGGATATGTTGCAATCTGAACTTGCCATTGAGGTCGAGAATGGGCTTGATCCGATGACAGCGGTTGCGGTTGGCGCCGCCATCTTTGCTGAAAGCCGTGAATGGAACGGCGAGAGTTCAATACGAAAGGCCGGGCAAAAAAGAGAAACCGTCACAGGCGTTGTCTCTTTGTCTCTCGATTTCAAGTCGCGTGTTTCTAGCGATTCAGCCAAAATTCGCATAAGACCTGCAACTGATATGCCCACGGGCCATGAGGTGGAAATTCTGGATGAAGAAGGTTCATCAACCGGTAGAATTCCGATTGACGGCCCCCTGAGTATCAACGTGAAAGTCCGCAAGAGTGGCGAGAATCGTTTTAAAGTCACGGTGTTCGACCCGTTGGGCAAGGTGGTTGCCGATGCATCGCGTGAAATTGTGATCACTCGTGCGGAAGCGAGTGCTGCAAGCGTCCCAATGACGTACACATTGGCAGTCAAAATCCAGTATGGCTTTGTGGGTTACGAGCGAAATAAGTTGGAGGTGCTGGTAAAGAAAGGGACGGCCTTGCCTGCCCAAGGTAAGCAAAAATTCCGTGCAGGTAAGACGCTGGTTGGAGGCGAAGAGGACTTTATCGCAGTGGAGTTTTACGACATGGCCGATGAAATCGATAGCCCAGAACACAACCTGCATATTGGCAATTTCCGCCTAAACAGCCTGGATGAATTAGAACGTGGCGAACGTATCAATCGAGGTGATGATTTTATCATTGATTGGAATATGAGTGACAACGGGACGCTCAGTTTCTCCGTCGAGCTGCCTTCTTTGGGACGTGTGATTGACGCCACCAACCTTTACCGACCCGAAGACGGTGGCATCAACTATGATGGCCAGCGCGGAGCAGAGGTTGCAACAACAATGCTAACCCGGGTCGAGAGCGATTTGGACGAGCTTGAAAATACACTTGATGAAAACGCCGACCCAAGCGGAGATATTCGCAAGCGAATTGAACGCCAGCATGCGGCTCTTTCAACATCTGTTGATGCTGATACACATCGTTCGGTTGCTGAAGAGGCGCGTAAGCTTCGCCAAGACGTTGCATTGTTAAGGATGTCACCTGAGAACGAAGAACGGGTGCTGGACGATGAAGTTGTTAAAGCGGAAACTTCTTTTGACGAACTTCGTGACATTGCACAAGAAGTCGACACCGAACGACATGACAAGCTATTGGTTACGACCCGCCGTTCAATTCGAGAGAAAAACTATGATGCTGCTCGTCGTTCGCTTGATGAGATGCAGGGTATTCGCATGAAAATTCTGGCTGAAAGCCCTGATTTCTTGATTGAAATTTTCAAACGCTTGGCAGAAGAACAACACTTAGCGATAGATGCGGCGCTGCACGGCCAGCATATCAATGCGGGCGTTGAGGCCGCAAAAGCCGGCGATGTTGAAAGACTGCGATCTGTAATCGGACAAATGTTTGGCAATAGGGTTTCAACTGGCGCAGATGCGGCTGAGATTGTCGAGCTTGCGCACCTACTGGGGACTTAAGCAAGTGCCTATAACGATAAATTAACGTAATCAACTGCTCGCAATAAGGGTCCGTTTTATCCGCCGCGCGTCGATCCAGGAGTAAAAAATGCAGCTAAACTCTTAAATGGCAGCTTTGGTGATGTTGCCATTTAAGAGTTTAGCTGCATTCTGAACCAACGTCTGCTTTTCTAAATTGAGGCGGACCCGCGCCCCGCCGCTCTGACTGTTGGCTCAATGTCGTGACGGAAAAGCCAAACATTCATGACGTTTCACACTCGCTTTGGCTGTTTCCGCTTTGTATTTTTCCGGGCTTTTGCGCCCATGTTAGCAAAATTAGAACTCGCCTGTTTGAAGACTTCTGCCTTTTCGTCGTCGGTAGCCAGCACCGCGACAACACTACTTAATTTTGCAACAATAGACTTTTTCCTGTCGTGATCGAGTGGCGGATAAGGCAGTTTATGCTTTCCCCGCGCCTGGTCGATTGACGCAAAATGATGATCTTCATAATATCGAATATGATCCGCTTCTATCGGGTACTGACCCTCTGGAAGAATGAGGACTTTATCCAACGGATAACGTAGAAGCTCACTTGCAGATATTAGGGGTCGTTCTTCGGAACGGCGGCTGACATTTGCACTATCGCTTAACTCTCGAACCCTTGATTGGCTTTCACTCTTGGAAACGATTGTCCGCTTCCCCAACGCCTGCGAAAGCACCTCGGCTGTTCTGTCGTCCTGGGGCGTCATATATATCTGCATCCCTGCCCCCGCCATAAGCGCGCGACGGTCAGCTTCTCCATAAAGACTAGGCGAATCCAAACCAGCCACAGATTGTGTGATAATGAAAAACCGTCCGCCAAAGGAACGTATGGTTTTGATACTTTGAAGCACTAACGGTTGGCGCCCTAGCTGATCAAATTCATCCATCAAGAACATAACAGAGTATGGCTCTTTTGATGTTGGCTCTGATCGTTGCAATGACGCGATAGCGTCTGCAAAAAGTAGCCTTATCAATGGTGCAAGCGTTTTAAGGTGTTCGGCTTGCACGACGATATAAAGAGACTGTTTTTTGCTTCGGAAAGTGGAAAAATTGAAATCACTCTGTGACGTTGCTCGAACTACTGATGGGTCAGACCAGAGTTCAAACCCTGCCCCGTTGATAACAGAAATGTAGCTATCCACGATCTTTTGCGTTTCACCAGCCATTTCGTTGAATGTTCGGGCAACGATCGGGATTGAAGTCAGATCCCCATAGATGCGATAATTTTCAACACGGTTGCCCCCTCCCCCCATAATTTCAGACGCATAACCCAAAGTCGGGTTATTTTGCTCAATCGCATAAAGACATGATGCAACAAACAGGCGCTTACCAGCTTGATAGAATCCTTTGGCAGAGTCACTTTCGACAATCAGGAAAAGGTCGGCGAGGGTGTTGATCGCCGTGTATTGTTCGTCTGATGATGCCATTGCCGCTATTCGAGCCAAAGGATTAAAGCGATGGGTCCGTGTGACACGACCCGTTGTTTCTTTCCCGTTCTGGGCAGGTCTATCGACATAATCAAAAGGCGCAAAATACCAAATTTTATTCCCCATACCTTTTTGACGATGTATTGCCGACTTCTCAAAATTTTCTCCCTTCACATCGAGCACGATTGTAGACCCCTCAAAGTGCAGAAGGTTGGGCAGAACGAAGCCAACACCTTTACCGCGGCCTGTTGGTGCAATCATAATTGCATGTGGAAAACGGTCTGGTGCAGCCGATACAAATGCCTTCTTTGACTTTGGATTGCCAAGTTTTCCGTAAACAAACCCGTTAACGTCAAAACCGCCAAGCATTTTGTTTTTTCTGATTTCAGCTTTGCTTTGAAAGTGCGTGTTGTCGTATTGGGTTAAATTGCCCCTATACACACCTGCTACCCCGATGGTGGTTAATGCGATAGTTACAGAACCAGTTATCAGTAAAGCGACTTGCAATATGTCTGGGTAGGCTTCGAGGGTCGCCCATGAATACCGCAAGAAAAATGGTTCAAGCGGGTCGATTGTGGCAATGTCTTCTCTACGTGCAAGAATGACATAAATTGTTGCCAGCATCGAGCCAATGTAGCTCCCGGCCAACAAGCCGCCTACAGCCGCTAGAACATACCGCCAACGTGTTTCAATATCTTGGATCATCGGAATACCTTTTACAGAAAATAACAGTTACAGACCAAAATCATCGGCAATATCAGCTATCGACACTTCGGATTTTTCAGCACCTTTAAGCTGTCTCTGCCGGGCAAGCTGCTGAAACTGCTCAACTGGCTCACTATGGCGTTCGTCACTATTGCCAACGTCACCTTCGTTGCGCATTTCAGAACTGACAGCGGCACGTATAGCAGGGTCTTTGATTTCTTCACGCAAAGCTGTTGCATCCCCTGCCCTCACCCGATCCAAATCCTCCTGCGAAAGATTTTGCTCCATGCGCTCGACCAAATTTTCAATGGCAGGAATATCAGCTAGTCTCTTATCAAGATCCGCTTGCAAGAGTTGATCTTTGGCAACGACTTCATCCAGGTCGCGCGGAATTTCATAATCATCAATGATCGCACTGCCTTCTCTGGCAAACGAGCGTTCCAGTTCCATATAGGATTGGTCAATGCGGTTGCTTGATTCATCAAGCGAGGCAACTTGCCCATCGACAAGGTGGGCAACTTCGGCATCTGATTGGTCTGAATCGAAAAATGCACCATCTTCCGCCCGCGCTAAATCATAGTGATCAGATCGCGAACCTTCCAACGAAGTATCTAGCGCGTGTTTATCTCGCTCCATCAAGGCAGGAAGCGCACCCATGTATTGACGTTCATCCGCTGACATATTGGGTTCATCATCCAAAACCGCTTTCAGATTATCGACATATTCGCCACCAGTTTCGAAGTTTCCATGTTCGGTTCCAAGTTGGGTTGCAGAAACGATCAAAGCTTCAAAACGAGAAAACTTACTATCTGAATCGTAATTATCACCAACACCATTTTCTAGTTCGCTAAGGAGTGACCGAGACCCGTCAAGATCAACCGCGCTTGCTGCGCCCTGCCCTCTCCATCCTTCAATCTGCCCTGTTGTTCGCCCCTGAAGAACCATGCGTTCAGCCATTTCATCAGCATTAGTTCCCATTACTTCAAGCTCATCGGATCTAACTTCAAATGCAGCCTGCAAACGATCACGAAGTTCGTCAAATACCTGATTTACATCACGATCCGCGTCGCCTCCTTCACTTAATCCTGTCCGAAGCTGGTGAAGCCCACTCATTACATCATTGTGGTATGGGTCAACGTCTGATGCGACTGAGGTTGAGTGATCGACTAAGAACGGCTCCGAAACAGACAAAGATTGAACTTCTCTGGATTGTTCTGCGAATTGCTGCTCCAGCAAAGTTCTGTCCGCGCCGGGGTTCATTTCTTGTATATCATTCCACGCCTCTTGAGCGTCAGAAACCATAGCTTGGTGAGCCTCGATCAATCGCGATGATGGATCAATGGCGGGTTGATTAACATTAGCGTCAGCCATTAGTGAAATTCCTTCTTCTAACTTATCTGAAGCGGAATCAAACAGACCCCGCAATTTGGTCATAAATCCTGAACTATCATTGCCTGTGGTTAGTGAAGCTATCTCTCCCAAGCCGCGATATTGTTGGGCAAAACTGTTCACTAATGCTTCGCGCCGTTCTCTTTCAATCGCAGACATCGGCGGCGTTTCAGCTTTAGTTTTACTATCATTGTCGCCGTCGATCTTCTGAGCTTCGTGGGCAATTCGGTATTTAATATCGCTCGGCGGAAGATCGACTATCCCGCGTGACAAACGGCTTGAAGCATTGAGCGCCAAGCCGTGATCATTGGCAATTTTAGCGTGTAGCTCGCGCATAACATCATAATTCAATTCTGACTTCATGCTGATCGACAAAAACTGCCCGTGATCGTTTCCGCGTTTGTCCACGATAAAGTGGGCATGAACATGCTCGGTGTTCGCGTGCAACGCCCCTACATATCGCCATTGATCGCCAAAATTACCTGACCCAAAGACCTCCCTGCCCCATTCCCGCGCAATATCTTCCGCGACCTTGGGGTTTGTGTCGTTTGGGAAAGATAAAATAATGTGATCAGTATGGCCGCGCTTAGGATTGCCAGCCCAGCTACTTGTCCACAAAGGCACAGTTGTGTCGACCGAGTTTTTTCGTAAGTCCCGCTCGGTTCCATTAAAATTAAGCCATGTAGACTGAACAGCTTCGTCTCTCGTAATATACTCAAGCTGCCGCTTTAACTCCTTGGCCGAGTGCGTTCCGCCATTTTTTACACGCTTAACCACTGACTGTGGAACACGCTGAACATTACCACTCATGGCACGGATTGATCTCTGTTGATTGCTACCCAACTTATAAAGAATTGCGTTAGCAACTTGATCACCGTGCATACCTTGATGCCGCCGCCCAATGTTTGGAAGCACTTCACCAATAACAACACTCTGAACAGTTGCGTTAGTCATTCATCGGCCCCTCAATTGGAAAAGCTGCTCGAACAAATGTCCGTTTGCGGGCCGCCGAGACAAACGCAATCATCTGATTTGTAAGATCGTCCACCTTTTGATCAAGTACATCTACAAGTTTACCGTCACGCGCATTCCAATTTAATCGCCCTGCATTGCCCAACTTTACGAGCTGATTAAGATTGCGGCCAATGTCGTTCAATACCTTTCGTGTAGACAATACGGCTTCAATTTCCTCTGATTGAAGATCAAGCGCGTCAACTGAATGACGGATCAAACGCCTCACACCATCTGAAATCGTCAACCCTCGCCTATCCAAAAACTCTCTAAATGCCTCTAACTCCTCGTCTGCAATGCGGGCGTGGATCATAGAGCCGTTTGTAGTGACCGCCTTCTTTTGGGCACCAGAGCGAATTTTTGACACCGTAGAACGATGACGATTTAGGGCCAGCGCAATTTGCGCGTCGGTTTCGCCAGAGGCGATACGGGCCATAATATCAAGGCGTTCTTTAGGCGTCACGCGATTACGAGTTGGCACAGTTTGGCTCCGGCAAATAAGTGTGACAAACTCATATCACAATATACCGTTCCAGCCAACTGTCCTTTTAGGCCAGTTTTCGCTCCTTCGGAGAAGATCAAGAGCGCGAAAACTGGGCAGCCTAAAAGGACTCCACATAGCCACCGGAACCCTCCAAGAGAGGGTTCTTAAACAGGTGGCAGAAGAATGAGGCGGGAAACCCGCCGAATTTCGACTAGAAGCCCACAAAACGGGCTGCTGAATGACAACGCGCTATGTTGCCAGCCCCCCCATGTATATCTTGGGCTTCATGCGCTTATATCGCTAAATTTACCCAAAATAAGGGACATAAAGACTAAACGGCAATCTGCCATTAAGACATTACTCCAATACTCCATAAAGGCATAAAGCCATAAAGCCATAACGACGTTACCCCTAAAGGACAGTGCAACAAAGCGGCAATACTCCGTTACGTCATAACGCCAACTCGCCAGATATCCATTAAGACAATATGACGAAAAGTCATTATTCCATAAAGACATCTGGACAAAATGCCATAAAGACACTACGACAATAAGGCATAAGGGCAAAATCCCGCTGGAAAAATTCCACAAAGATAAAAAAGTGAGAAAACATGCAGGTTATTACATTGATCCAGACAAAAGGTGGTTCTGGAAAGACAACTCTCGCCATGATCCTAGCAAGCGCGGCGCTTGATAAGGGTCTTAAGGTGCAAATGTTTGATGGCGACGTAAACCAACAGCTTATGAGCTGGCAACCATCGTTTGAAGACGCTGATTGGGGCAATATTACCAAACCAGCATGGCCCGAAGATTTGAAAATTGCTGAACCGCCAATAGGGCCGGAGAAGCTATATGAAATGCTCGACAGATTAGACGAAAGCGGCACTGATCTTGTCATAATTGATACTCGCCCAGGGAGTTATGAAGCAACCGAGGATTTTGCCATCGCGGCCGATATGGTTCTCATTCCCGCACGTCCAGCTCAAGCCGAATGGCGGCTTGTGCTATCCGCCTTCGAATGGATGGTCGCATTACAAAAAACATTGGCTAAAGACGAAAGGTTTCCGAAAGTCCGTTCTGTTGTAGCCAATGTATCAAATAAGATCATTCAAGCAGCTTCTGGGGCAGGGGGCAGTATTCCTAAGCGTGATAGAGACGTTTTGGATAACCTTCTAAGTACACCGCACCTTGATACAATGATCCCTAACAGTCGAATATTTGAGCACATATTATTCCACGGCCCGCTTCCTGTAGCTGGTGAGGCTTACAGGGCTTCACGGGGCATCTTAATGGCAAACAATATGGACGATCTAACCGCAGTCGGCGTTAGCCTACTTGATGAAGTACTGGAAGGAATAGAACAATGAGCGGACGCCGCGTTCCTGTAAAAATTGCCCCAAGCCCTGCTGGTGAAAAACCGGAAAATAAGGCAGTAGAAGAAATGGTAAAAACCAGCCAAAAACTCCAAAAAGATATGCGAGGTGCATCTTCTACACATGCCGTTCCTAAACCCAAAGTAGCCTCTACATCAACAAAAGCGAAGTCCGACCCAAAGCCTAAGTCGAAACCTGAACCAGCAACCAAAACAATGATTGTACCATCCGATACAAGCACAAGGTTATCATTCCATTGTCCAATAAATCTGACGATGGACAATGAAGCGGCTAGGATCGCTTCAAACTTGGGAAAAGACGCAGAATACGTGATTGATGCGTTTATTAAGCCTGCAAAAGCTGCGCTCGTTGCTGCTTGGAAGGCTGGGAATCTCAAAGATTACACGTCAAACGCCCAACTACTTATGAAGCAAAGTGCAGATGGTGGAACGCGAAAGTTAGTTTCTAAGCATATGGTGAAAGATGCCCTGATCGTCGACATGCGCAATCTTTTCGATGATCCGTTAGGCTTAACGTCTCCAAATCAGACATACGCCAGTTTCTTAGGGGCTGCTTTGATGGAACAACTGAAAAGACGTGTACAGTAATACTGTTCACGTCTTTAAAAACTTTGTTTATTGGCAGTTTAGATCGGCGATAGGGTCAACATCATCCAATGTAATTGAGCCAGTGCTAGTTACAAAAGCGTAAGAACCGCCCGCTGATAATATTTGTGCAAGTTCTAGCCATTCTTCCTCGTCAGCGGAAAACTGTGGAACCATGCCGTTTGTTGCGGTGAACACGGCCTGATTACCAAGGTTTGACAACAAAACAAGCTGACCATTAAGAACCACACCATCAATATCAACACGCAAAGACCCATTCGAGCTATCACCGAATAGACGATCAGGGTCGCATGTTAGGGTGACAGATCCATTTTCCATCGAAATATCATAGACATTAAGGCCGCGAGTGGTTTGTTGCGACCAACTTGCATCGGCAAGGGCAGGGGTTGCAGCAACCAAAAATACTGCGAGTGATAAACTACTTAACGACATTGTTAGACCTTTCACGACTTTTCCGATTAGTGGCAGAATCCAGTCAATCTGGCAATGATGTGTGAGAAAATAGAAACCCGGGCATTGCTTTATAGATCATATACGATTTTCTATGCCTGCTGCTGTAAACAGCTCACATATTTTAGCCATCACGTTCTCTCGAATGTCTGGGACTTCCAATAGTAACTCGTGTTTGGCTTCTTGGATCAACTCAAAACTTCCGCCGGGCCAGTGTGCCATGCGTTCTTGTATTGCACGAATGTCTACAGTTTCATCTTTATCACCGCAAAACGCGATGCAAGGAATGTCGGGAGAACATACTTTTGACAGGCTCCGGCATTCTTTAAGGGCCTCAAAAAACCACCCCATGCTAGGGCCGCCTGTCGGTAAATCTGATTTCGTTTGGGCCTGATTTACCCAATACTGATACATATCGGGGTCATGGGTCATGTTATTGTCTTGAAAGGATTTGCTGAGAACATAGGGTTTTCTATTGAAACCAGGAACATAAATGTGACCCTTGCCAATGGCTTGAGCAGCCCACGAAAGAGGCCAAGCCGCGACGCGCTCAATTGGTGACATTTTTATGTCCCACATTGGAGCCGTAAAAGCGCAGGCGGCTACAGGTAGACCTTCTATCACAGCTCGCAAACCAATGTTCGCGCCCATGGAGTGTCCGATCAAATACCAAGGTTTTGGCAAGCTAAGCTCTTCGGCAGCATTGATCATTGCAGCGACATCACTTTGATAATCATAAAATCGGGAAACATGGCCTGTCATCGAGTCATCTGTAAGCCTGTCGGAAAGACCATGCCCACGCCAATCAATTACGAAGGTCGCATAACCACATTTATCTAATTCTGCGGCTGTACGCCCGTGGTTTTCTATATACTCTGAACGTCCAGGGAACAGTAAAACAGTACCCTTGCGGGCCTTTTCGGCTTTCCACAAACCAACACGGAGGCGCACCTTATCATCCGCATGTATCCAATAGGCCATGCCATTCGCAGGGCCTTCTGCGAATTCGGGATAAAAGGTCGCTTCTTCCAATAGACCAGAATGCCGCCGAGTTGTATTCATGTGATTATCTCTTTCATTTGGGTTCATTCAATTCTTGTTGTTTGACTTCCAACATCTGCGTTCGCCAAAAAAGGCTGTATGTTGCAAGCAATACATTGCCACATAGAAGAATTGAAAAACCGAAAAACTGACCGATAAGCACATAATTAACGGCAAGCAAAACTACAACAATTATCATCTTCAACCATGAAACATTAGTTTTTCTTACTTGGCTTTCGACCTGCCAATTCCCTCTTTGATTGTCGGCGGCTTCCAAAGTCGTAGACCGCTCCAAGGCCCAATAGATTTGAGCTAAGCAGGCGAAAAAAACAAAACAGGTAATAAATAGAAGAAGAAAACTTGTAAAAAATGGCGACGGGTTCTGGTTAAGCCAGCCCCAACTATCGTCACGCAAACCAAAGGCAGACAGCGCATCGTTGATCAACCACATTACAATCGTTTCACCATCCGATATTAAATAAGCGGCATTCAACTTGATACACGTGGCAAGCAAAATCCCTAAAACAGTGCATCGAAAAACCCCCCGCATAATTTTTGTTCCGAGTTCATGGGCCTTGTATTGATGACTTTTACTAGATCGAAGTTCCGGCGCACTGTAAATTTCATTGAAGTCATTCGCTATCGTGTAGAGCAATAGAAAACCAATAAAATAGAACCAATAGATCATTCCTGAATACAAGAACGCAAACATTGAAATTCCGATTGCCGCTGGGGTCGATATAATTTCGGGGTGCTCAAGCGCCACGAGTATCCAATCCACCATTCCGTTGGCTGATTGGCCCTGCATGAGAGCGATTAAATACACTCCAGACCATTGAACGAGAAATATAATCAGAAAACACACGAGAAAGATTGCCCAGTATGAGAAGGAAAACGACTCCACTTTGCATATCCAACTATCGTCATTGCTAATTCCCGCTTCTTTCTCCGCTAGCGGTGATCGCCCTTCATCTTTCCAGAAGGTTAATAACTCTGCTACGAATATTAGGAACACGGGCAGAAAAACCATCTCTCCAATAGTCCAGCTCGGGGACGAAAAAAATCCAACTTCCTTATTCAAGCCCTCCAATGGGCTGTAAGTGATACTGTGAACGCCCATAATATAGCTCAAGAACCAAAGCAAAGCGCCAGTTGACCACACCACAATTGGTAAATTTAATGAGCTTCTGCCGTCAAATAAGGCTTCCGACCTGCTTGCCAAACTTGAGGGTTTCCTTTGCGCTATGGCGTCGTCACCGATGCTCGAACTGCTCGCCACATCTTGAATCCCCACCGCATCGCTATTGGGCGTTCCCTTTCGCATTACTCGCCTCTTGGAGATCAACCTCGATTGCGACGCCCTAAGCTCAATCTGCCATTCACTGATTGCTTCTGGATCATCACACCCAACAACCCTAGCCAGCCAGCGAATATTGTCAGCGCTAATCCCCTTATTGTTCTCTTGAAACCAAAGTTGCACCGTCCGTAATTCAATGCCCGATCCGTTGGCATCAATTTGAGAAATTGCGTCAGCAAGGAGATCTGGTGTCCATGCTCCATTTGGGAAACCATTCTTATCGACAGGCCGACCCGCACCAGTAGAGACTATTCTAGTGAACAATTGCTTGAAGTCGTCTTCGCTCTTGTGTGGAGAGAGATAATATCTGCCGTTTTTAATCAACTTTAAGGAACCCCTTATGCGTTAAATATACCAATTACCAAAACTTTTTATTACGACATATCAAACGCTTACAATGTTACTTTTCGTTCTGTTTCGTTAGCTTTCGTATCGTTTCGTGCATTATCTTCCTATGAACGTAAATACTTATGGTTGTGAACAGTTCGGGTCAAGCGGCAAGCCGCCCGCCACTGCGCGGCGGTGCTAAGAACCCGCTGGGTTCTGGCGCGCGCAATAGAAATAGACAGGGCCGTGTCCTCGCCTACGGCTGCGGGCCGCACCAAACCCCCGTCGATTTCTATTGCACTTGCCTCTCCGGCACTTCGCCAGTGGATCAGATTTTGGAGACAGGCGCTTTCAGCGCTTGCTCAAAATCAGGAATTAAATGGGGTTAACAATGAATGTAAGTCAAATACAAAACCTACCCGACGAAGTAAGGGTTTTAGCATTAATCGACGGTAACAAAATTCAGATCGGTAGGCGTTTTCGTGATACCAAGGGAATACTTCGGGTCGTATGGGAAATTTCCCGCTCCCAGATTACAAAACACCAGTTATTTCTGTCGCCATATGATAGCGAAACGCTGAAAGCGTGAGGCTTGCGATACTGCCGCAAGGTGGTATCGCAAACCGGGCGTGACGCGGGGGGCCGTAGTGCCTCCCGTGTCGCGTCAACATCGTGCATTCAGGCACGAAACTGTAGCATTCTGGAAAAAGGGGGCATGACGCCCCCCAACGATTGTTAACTGTAAATTTGTTCGCCCAAAGATTTCAAAATCATCTTTGCAGCCCAACGAGACTTGTTGTTTAGCTGCCGTTGCCAAGCGTTTTGTGAGGGGGCCCAACGAAAAGCATTCTGTTTGAGTATTGCCCGCACTTCTGCGCTTGGCTTACCTTCAAAGACAATTTGCAAACGGTTTTCATCTACATTTTCGACGACTTCGCAAACACCGTCAAAGGAGAATCGCTTGCTGGCAGCCTCGCTTTGTTTCTCAAGCTCTGCAATCCGCAATTTTAGCCGTTTAATGGCAGCGTTGTTGTTGGTTAGTTTATAGCTCGGAAATCCATAGAAACGGCCATATTCGGGCGTGATAAGCATCCGCGCGGCCTT
>JAFLKA010000057.1 GCA_022712735.1 Marinosulfonomonas sp.
AAGTTACAGATCATGCGGGTTGAACCGATTGGTAACCTTAATGGCTGGAAACCCTTGCGCCCTGTCACGCAGCTTAGTTTGGTCAAACGATGAGCGGAGTGCTGTATGGTATCGGGCTTGGCCCCGGGGACGCCGAGTTAATGACCCTAAAGGCCGCGCGACTGATTTCGGCGGCGCAGGTGGTGGCCTATCCGACCTTGGCGGGGGGGAGCAGTTTTGCCCGCTCCATCGCCGCTGATCTGATTGGTGATGGCGTGCGAGAGGTCAAAATTGATGTTCCGATGCAGGTGGAACGCGGCCCCGCGCAGGCGGCCTACGATGCTGCAGCAGATGAGATTTCAGCTATATTAGAGACTGGTTTGGATGTTACCGTGCTGTGTGAGGGTGACCCGTTTTTCTATGGATCCTTCATGTATATCTACGCCCGCCTTAAAGGCCGATTCCAGACAGAAGTGGTGCCCGGAATAACGGCGATGACCGCAAGTGCGGCGTCTTTGGGCCTGCCGCTGGCCGCCCGGAATGAAATGCTGAGCGTGGTGCCTGGCCCGTTGCCCGATGAAGAACTGCGCCAGAAAATTAGCGCCGCGGATAGCGTGGTGATTATGAAAGTGGGGCGCCATTTGGCCCGTATTCGGGCGGTGATTGATGGACTAGGCCTGTTGGATCAGGCGCATTATATCGAACGCGCCACATTACCTGCTGAACAAAAAATGCCGCTGGCAAAGGCGCCCGATCCGGCACCCTATTTTTCAATGATACTGATCACAAAGGAGGCCGATCCGTGGCTGTAAAACCCGCCGTAGAACCCGTGGTAATCTGCCTGTCCCGCGCGGGCGAGGCAATGGCGCACAAGGTGGCCAAATCGCTGGGCGCACAGGTGCATGGCCGTGAAGGCAGGGTTGATGTGGCGGATGCCTATTTTCCCAATGCGCTGGATTATGTGCGCACGTTGTTTGCCAGTGGCACACCTGTTGTCGGGGTTTGCGCGGCGGGGATATTGATCCGCGCGGTAGCACCCGTATTGGCCGACAAACGCAGCGAGCCGCCTGTGGTGGCGGTATCGGATGATGGTGCCGTGGTGGTGCCCTTGCTGGGGGGGCATCGCGGTGCGAACCGGCTTGCCAAACAGATTTCTGATGCGGTTGGCGGCGTGGCGGCTGTGACCACGGCGGGCGACATTGCACTGGGGTTTGCGCTGGATGAACCACCCGCCGGATACAGGCTGGCGAATCCTGAAAATGCCAAACCGGTGATGGCTGCGATGCTGAACGGGGCGGGGGCGCGGATCACGGGTGAAACCCTGTTTAACATTCCGGCAGATAAAAACGGGAAGGTCGAAATTTGCGTGACTGAAAAGCCGACTGAAGGCACCGCCGAGCGGTTGGTTTATCATCCGCAACGCTATGCCTTAGGTCTGGGATGCGCGCGTAATGCCGACCCCATAGAAATGTGGAAACTGGTTGAATCGACGCTAGCGGATGCAGGTATCGCACATGGTGCTATTGCATCGGTGAACTCGATTGATCTGAAGGCAGACGAGCCTGCGATCATTGCGGTGGCAAAGCGTTTGAATGTGCCGTTTCGCCTGTTTGACGCTGCTACGCTAGAGGCCGAAATCGCGCGACTGAAAACCCCCTCAGACGTGGTTTTTGCCGAAGTTGGTTGTCATGGCGTTTCCGAAGGTGCGGCGTTGGCGGCAACGGATCAGGATGCGGTTCTGGTCGTTGAAAAGCAGAAAACCGCGACCTGCACCTGTGCGATTGCGCGCCAATCAGAGCCTATTACAGCGCAAAATGGCCATTCTCGTGGGAAATTGTCAATTATCGGAATCGGACCGGGGCAGCATTCGTGGCGCACACCCGAGGCCAGCCAGTTGATTGCACAGGCTGTGGAACTGGTGGGTTACGGGCTGTACATTGATCTGCTGGGGCCATTGGCGGCTGGCAAGATGCGTTCGGATTTCCCGTTGGGTGGTGAAGAAGACCGCTGCCGTTATGCGTTGGAACAGGCGGGCAAAGGTAAGAATGTCGCCCTGATCTGTTCCGGTGATGCGGGCATTTACGCGATGGGCGCGCTGGTGTTTGAACTGTTGGACCGTGGGCCAGATGCTTACGGCGTGTCTGATGCGGCGCGACGGGTTGAGGTGATTTCAACGCCCGGCGTTTCGGCATTGCAAGGGGCGGCTGCGCGGGCCGGAGCACCCTTGGGTCATGATTTTTGCGCCATTTCTCTGTCGGATTTGCTGACCCCGCGCGAGGATATTGTGAAGCGCCTAAAGGCCGCTGCCGAGGGTGATTTCGTGATTGCGTTTTACAATCCTGTGTCCAAGCGGCGGCGCACATTATTGGCCGAGGCGCGGGATATTTTGCTGGAGCATCGCCCTGCAGATACGCCGGTGATGTTGGCCAGTTCGCTAGGTCGACCCGAGGAGCATATCCGCTATCGTAAACTGTCGGACCTAGAGGTGGACGAGGTGGATATGCTGACTGTCGTTTTGGTCGGGTCCAGCCACTCTAGACTGGCACAACTGGGCGAAGGCCCGCGGATGTTTACACCGCGCGGTTATGCGCGAAAAATTGATGGAGATTTGGCATGACGGTCTATTTTATTGGCGCGGGGCCGGGTGATCCTGAGCTGTTGACGCTGAAAGCGCAGCGCCTGATTTCGGCTTGTCCGGTGTGTCTGTTCGCGGGCTCTTTGGTGCCCGAAGAAGTGGTCGCGGGCGCACCTGACGGGGCGATCGTTATGGACACGGCTGCGATGACGCTAGACGACACTCACGCCGAGATTTTAGCGGCCCACAAGCGCGGCGAAGATGTGGCGCGAGTGCATTCGGGGGATCCGTCGCTGTATGGCGCGATTGCCGAACAAATCCGGCGGTTGCGGGCTGATGGGATCGAGTATCAGATCATCCCCGGCGTGCCCGCCTATGCTGCGGCAGCGGCAGCTTTGGGGCAGGAATTGACCATCCCTGAAATCGCACAATCTATTGTTTTAACACGGGTTTCGATGCAATCCACATCAATGCCCGCCGGTGAAACGCTTGATAATTTTGCCCGCACAGGGGCCACGTTGGCGATCCATTTGGGGGTGCGAAATATGCGCGAGATCGAACGGGTTCTGGTGCCGCATTACGGCGAGGATTGCCCTGTTGTAGTGGCGTATCGAGTAGGCTGGCCGGATGAGATGATCATCCGCGGAACACTGGCGGACATTCGCAAGAAAGTGCGGGTTGAAAAGATCACGCGCACGGCGTTGATTCTGGTCGGGCCGGCGCTGGGAGATGTGCGGGATTTCAAGGATTCTGCCTTGTATGATCCGGACAAACCACACGTGCTAAGGCCAGTGGTTGGGGTGAACTTGGTGGAAGACCACAACACCTAGATTGAAAACAGTTTGTCCTGAAATCTTAACTTGACCTTCACCATGACCGTGCCAATGTGAGCGTGGAAACAGGATGGGTCCGCGATGTTTGAATTCCTACCAAAAGAAGTGCGCGAAGGGCTGGAAATGGCCCGCAAACGCGATCTGAAACGCAAGAGCCGCCTGCGGGTTCATACGGATGACGAGATTTTCCCAGTGCTGCGGTTCTGGGATACCGGCTTTGCTTTGGACGTCGAAAACGCGCCGCATTTGCGTGGGTTGGTTGACCTCTATGACGGCTCTCGCCACCTGTACCAATGTCTGGTCGTCGCGTCAGAAGAAAACAACGGCCAGATGGTCTATGATTTCAAGCGCAGCACCGCCGCCAAGGATAAGGCGCCGCTGGATTTCGTGCGGGATGTGAACGCGCCGATTGCTCTGTTGGGGCGATAGTTAAGGCCTAATTTCAACGGTGGTTCCGTTGCCAACCACGCGCCATAATTCTTCTATTTCCATATCCGATAACGCAATGCAGCCAGCTGTCCAGTCGTATGATATTGTTGCTAGTTTCCCCAACCCATTGGGTTGTCCGTGGATGAAAATATCACCGCCAGGGTCAATGCCAGCCGCCGTTGCGCGATTACGGTCATCGGCTTGCGGGTAATCAATGCCCAGCGACAGGTGATAGCTGCTTTGCGGGTTGCGCCGGTTGATGGTGAAGGTGCCTTCCGGGGTCTTGCCGTCGCCCTGTTGCACCTTGTCGCCAGCAGGGGCAAAGCCGAGCGCGATTTGGTAGGTGCGGACGGGCTCGCCTTGCCGGAATACAGTAAGTTTACGGGCAGATTTTTCGATCAGGATATGGTCGATTTGTTCGGTTAGCGGGGCCAGTGACGGTGGTGCAGGCTTGGGGGCATATCGGTCATAAAGTGCAAACGCCGCCACCCCGACAAAAATCAGGAAGGCGGCGCGTGATATAAGGCGTAATGCCCGCATTATTGCAGATCGGCGAATGCTTTTTGCAACCGGTCCACGGCCTCTTTGACCAACGCACGCGGGGTGGCCAAATTAAAGCGCATGAAATCCGCGCCACCAGTGCCGAAAGTTTCGCCGTGGTTCACTGCAATCTTGGCTGTCTTTTCAACCCGTGCGGCGTATTCCGATTGCGACATGCCGGTACCAGAAAAATCGACCCACGCCAGATAGGTGGCCTCGAGTGACATAGATTTCAAACCGGGGATTGCATTGATGCCTTCATCAAAAACACGACGGTTTTCGGTCAGATATGCGTTCAACTCATCCACCCACGCTGCCCCTTCAGGGGAATAGGCCGCCGTGGTCATGAACAACCCGAACGAGTTGGGCGAGAGGCCAAGCGCGGCCATTACCGCACCGAATTTGGCCCGCAAAGCTTCGTCATGGATGATGACATTTCCGGTGTGTGCGCCTGCGATGTTAAAGGTTTTGGTCACCGCTGTCATCATCACCAGACGATCAGAAATAGACGGATCAACCAGCGGCATGACGGTGTGTCTGGCCCCGTCAAACACTAGATCATGGTGGATTTCGTCACTGACCAGAATCAGGTCATGACGCCGCGCAAAATCGGCAACACCTTGCAGCTCGTCCTTGGCCCAGACACAGCCACCCGGATTGTGAGGCGAACACAGGACCAGCATTTTTTCGGCACCGGTCATTTGCGCATCATAGGCGGCAAAATCCATTTCATAACGGCCATCATTATTGATCAGCGGGCATTCAACCACTTTGCGCCCCGCCGCATTAATCACCTTGGCAAAGGCGTGATAGACGGGGGTGAACAACACCACGCCATCGCCTACATCGGTAAAGGCCTCGACACACAATGCCGTGCCGTTGACCAGCCCGTGGGTGGTGAAAATAGCATCGGCGTCTACATCCCAGCCATGGCGGTTTTTCATCCACCACTGAATTGACGATTTATAGGCACTATCATCGCCGAAATAGCCGTAAACGCCATGATCCAGCATGTTTTGCAGTGCGTCCTGAATGCAGGCGGGGGGGCGGAAATCCATATCGGCGACCCACATGGCGATGCCCTCGTCACGCGGTACGCCGTAAATTTTCTCCATCAGGTCCCATTTGGCGCAATGTGTGTTGCGGCGTTCGATAATGTCGTCAAAGCTCATGATATTTGCCCTTTTTCATGTTGTTGCCAAGCTACCTATTTAAGGTGCGGATGCAAGGGGCGTTGCAGCGGGGCAAATCATGTCTTACATGAGCCATATGAGCATTCGACCGATCATTCTCCATCCCGACCCGCGCCTGAAAAAGGTATGCGCCCCTGTTGACGGGGTGAATGACGAAATGCGCAAGCTGGCCGAAGATATGCTGGAAACCATGTATGACGCGCCGGGCATTGGTCTGGCCGCGCCGCAGCTGGGGATTTTGAAACGTCTGATCGTGATGGACTGCATCAAGGAAGAGGGGGCTGACGCGCAGCCCATGGCGCTGTTTAACCCCGAGGTTATGTGGACGTCCGAGGCGCAGAATGTTTACGAGGAAGGCT
>JAFLKA010000270.1 GCA_022712735.1 Marinosulfonomonas sp.
CTGTTCCGACCAGGGAGTAGACACTCTCAGATGACAGAGTGTAGCCATAGCTGGGTTGAACTTGAGGAGTCTGTTCCGACCAGGGAGTAGACACTCTCAGATGACAGAGTGTAGCCATAGCTGGGTTGAGCCTCACAACCACAAATCTTGACTATTTAAAGAAGCTTGGTGTAATGTACTGAGGTACATCTTAGACCATGGCGTCTGAGGCATTGTTCAGCGTGGCGGATGGCAAGGTGGTTTACGGGCTAGGGGGCCTTAAAAACGTCGGGGTCGAGGCGATGCGATTGATTGTCGAGGCGCGGGGTGAAACCGCGTTCGCCACTTTGTTCGATTTCGCGCGGCGGGTGGATATGAAGCGGGTGGGCAAGCGCCCATTGGAAATGCTGGCCCGTGCGGGGGCGTTTGATGTGCTGGATCGCAACCGTGCGCGGGTGTTTGGCAGTCTGGAGCCATTGGTGGCCTATTCGGCGGCAGTGCACGAGCAGCGCAATTCAAATCAGGTGTCGCTGTTTGGCGAGGCGGGCGATGATCTGCCCGAACCACGACTGATTACGGTCGAGGACTGGTTGCCGAACGAGCGCCTGTCCGAAGAGCATAAGGCGGTCGGATTTTACCTGTCGGGGCACCCGCTGGACGATTACATGGTGCCACTGAAACGCAAGGGCGTGATGACGCTGACCGAGGTCGAGCGCAAAGCCGAGATGGGCGCATGTATGGTCAAAATGGCGGGGGCCGTGGCCAGCAAGCAGGAGCGTAAATCGGCGCGGGGCAACCGGTTTGCCTTTGTGCAGTTGTCGGACCCGACCGGCCTGTACGAGGTCACGGTGTTTTCCGACACATTGGAAGCCGCGCGTGATTTGCTGGAGGCGGGCAACAGCGTGGTTCTGACGGTCGAGGCGACAATGGAAAGTGAGCAGTTGAAACTGTTGGCGCGCGGTGTTCAAGCCGTAGACGGGGTGGCTGCCGAAGCCGGATCAATGGGATTGCGGGTGTTTGTGGAGAGCGCCGAAGCGGTGGCCTCGGTGGCGTCTGTGCTGGATCGAGCGCTCAAGGATGGCACATCACGCAGCGGCGGGCCGGTGGTTTTCTGCCTAACCGATGCGGCCCTGCCAGGAGAGGTTGAGATTTCGCTGGCAAAGGATTATCCGGTGAACCCACAGATCAAAGGCGCCATCAAAAGCCTTGGTGGTGTGGTGACGGTAGAGGAATTCTAACAAATGCGGTTTGGTATTTTCATGTTGGCCCTGATCGGCCTTGCTGGCTGTCTGGGGCCGGTTGAACTGCCGTTACTGTCAGATGTGGAATTGGCCGAGGACGCGCCGGAAACCGGGCTTGTGGCACCGGATGCCGCGGCCCCGAGTTCTGTGCTGGAAGAATTGCAAAGCGTGCAGAATGTGCCCGAAGTGGTCAACGAAGAAAGCGTGGCGACAGAACCTGTTGCTGTTGAGCCCGCAAAACCGCGCCGTGGATTTGCGGCGTTGTTCGGGCGGTTGGCAAAACCCTCGGAGGCAACTGCACCAAGTGCCGTTAAAGAGGCTGCCATTGCCGAGGGAGATGTTGTTCCTGAAACCCCAAGTACAGATGTAGCTGTGGCCAGCGACGAAACCGTTGAGGAGGCCGCGACAGAAGCCCCGATAGAAACCGGTGAAAACGTGGTGGTTGCCTTGATTGAGCCACAAGAGATTGCGCAACCGCGCCGCCCGCGCAACGGATTGTTTGGCCCACGCCGCGCCAAAGTCGGCCAGTTCCCGCAGGTGGAACCGGGTGTGGTTCTTCCGTTTGGCCAGATCGGTCTTGCTTGCGGTATCCGTGGTTCTGCGCTGGGCAAAGAGGTGGACCGCTTTCCCGAACGTGGCAAGGGTTACAAATTATATGACAGCAACCCATCAATAACCGGCCCGCGCACGCATTTCATAACCGGTTTCAAAGATGGCTGCCCGCGCCAGTTTACAGCCTCTCTTGCGTTACTGGATTCGCCGGTTCTGCATGAACAGCTGCTAACTGTTAGCAGCAGCGGCGCGCAACATTCGACCGCAGCCGACATTGCCTTTCAAAAAATCAGAGCGCAGGTGTGCCGGACGGGTCAAGGCAAGGCCTGCCCTGAAAAACGCATTGATGAAATGGAAAAATCCATGGCCTTTGTAACGACCTATGAACGGTTCGGCGGCAATGCCAACTGGACCGAAATTTTGTTGCACAACGGGGCGGTTGCGGCCAATTCGGTGCACGCCCAGTAAGACGCTACCCCCGTAAGGCGCTACCAGTGTGGCGGGGGTTGATCGCTCAGGGTCACGCTGCCACCGGCATCCGCCTCGCGACTGGCTTCGCGCTCCATCAGCATACGCACGCGATTGGTCAGAAGGGCAAGTTCGCCCTCTTGGCGGGCAATAATATCCGACAGGTCATCGACCACGCGGGTCAGGTGGGCGATTTGTTCTTCCAGCGGGCTGATTTGATCATTGCTCATGGGCCCTGTGTTACATCCCAAACGGGGGGGAGAACAAGGGTATGATTGATCGAAGTCATTGACCTGATGGTGCCGATTTGGCAGGTTGGCGTCAGGAATTCCAACGTTTGAAGGGCAAGCAATATGAACACCATGACAATCCTTAAAACCTGCGCTGCGGCCGCCGTTGCTGTGGCGATTACTGCGCCCGTGGTCTGGGCCTATTCCGGCGAAAACTATGTGGTGTGCAATCTGAACCCGAATGGCGATAACTTTCTGGCGCTGCGCACCTGTGGGTCAACCAAATGCAACATGACCCATAAATTGAAACCGGATACGTTTTTGCTGACGATGAATCCAACAGCCGAAAACCGTTGGCGCGAAGTGATCGTTCTGAAGGGGCTT
This sequence comes from Marinosulfonomonas sp., assembly GCA_022712735.1. The sequence continues at coordinate 2,855 of JAFLKA010000270.1, forward strand.
CAGGATGACAGCTTTTCCGGCCCGTCGGGTTGGGTTTACGATAAATATATCTGCGAGATCAGCTATTAAGAGCTTGATGATTACTGTGGCGGTTGCGGCTATGATCCCCGCAATCGCCACGGCCCATTCGGGCGAGTCCTATGTGGTCTGTAATCTGGACCCGAACGGCGATAATTTTCTGGCCCTGCGCACCTGTGGTGCGACTAAATGCGAGATGCTGATGGAACTGGGACCGAACACCGGCCTGCTGGCGATTGAGCCCTATTCCGGTAGCCGTTGGCGCGAGGTGACGGTGCTCAGCGGCGCGTATATGTTGCCGGTTGGCCCTGACGGCTGGGTTTATGACAAATATATCTGCGAAGTGGCGGACTAACCCACGCCCGCCTTGCCCCCAATCGCCCCTTTGGGTAAACGCATCACGCAAGATAACCCGCAAGATAACCCAAAGGGACCCGTCATGGCCAAAGTGAAAAAACAGCCCCGCCCAAAGGCGCTCCCGCCCAAGGGCTTTCGCGATTATTTCGGTGAAGAGGTAAATGCGCGTAAATCCATGCTGGATGCGATTGCGGCTGTGTATCATCAATACGGGTTCGAGGCGCTGGAATCGGCGGCGGTGGAAACCGTCGAGGCGTTGGGTAAATTCCTGCCGGATGTGGACCGCCCCAATGATGGCGTGTTTGCATGGCAAGAGGACGAAAAGGACTGGCTGGCACTGCGGTATGATCTGACGGCGCCTCTGGCGCGGGTCTATGCACAGCACCGCAATGATCTGCCGTCGCCTTATCGTCGGTTTGCGATGGGTCCGGTTTGGCGCAATGAAAAGCCGGGGCCGGGGCGGTTTCGGCAGTTTTATCAGTGCGATGCGGATACTGTGGGCTCGGCAAGTATGGCGGCGGATGCCGAGATTTGCGCGATGTTGGCGGACACGCTCGAGGTGGTCGGCATCCCACGTGGCGACTACATTATCCGTGTGAACAACCGCAAGGTTTTAGATGGTGTACTGGAGATTGTCGCTCAAGACATTATTGATGAGAACTACCCATCTGGACCCAAAACCACCGGGCCCGATTCTGCAAACAAAATTCTCGATAGAATGGAGAGCTGGCAAGCAAACGTTCTACGTACCATCGACAAGTTTGATAAAGTTGGCGAAGCAGGTGTGCGTGAGTTGCTTGGTAAGGGACGACTGGATGCTTCTGGTGCATTTATCGACGGGGTAGGGTTAACGGATCAACAGATCGAACCAGTGATTGATTTCCTGACATCAAAGGCCACAGACACGGATGCAACCCTTGCTAATCTGCGTGTGGCAGTTGGCGATAGCGAGGTTGGGAATGAGGGCATCGATGAATTACAACAGATTGTGGATTTGCTGGATGCCCAAGGATACGGGCCTGACCGGATCGAGATTGACCCATCCGTGGTGCGCGGCCTTGGTTACTACACCGGTCCGGTTTACGAGGCCGAGCTGACGTTCGAGATCACCGACGAGAAGGGGCGCAAACAGCAGTTTGGCTCGGTCGCTGGTGGTGGGCGTTACGATGATCTGGTCAAGCGGTTCACTGGCCAGATGGTGCCTGCGACGGGCATATCCATCGGGGTGGATCGGTTGCTTGCGGCGCTACAGGCCAAGGGGCGCGGCGCGTCCAAATCTGCGGGCCCTGTGGTGGTGACGGTGATGGATCGGGACCGGATGGCGGATTACCAGACGATGGTGGCGGAACTGCGGGGTGCGGGGATCAGGGCCGAGGTTTATCTGGGCAACCCGAAGAATTTTGGCAACCAGTTGAAGTATGCCGATAAGCGGTCATCGCCTGTGGCGGTGATCGAGGGTGGTGACGAGAATGAGCGCGGTGTGGTGCAGATCAAGGACTTGATCCTTGGCGCCAAAATCGCCGAGAACGCCACGCTTGAGGAATGGAAATCCCTGCCCTCGCAATACGAGGTGCCACGCACAGAGCTGGTGGCCAAGGTGCGCGAAATCATTGCGCTACACGAGGCGGAGTGATGACACCCAAAGCTGATACGCGCTGTGAGGCGTCGCGCCTGTTGGGCTTCTTTGAGTCCAACGGGGCGCAAGTGGTCGAGACCGATATTTTGCAGCCCGCCGAGGTGTTGCTGGACCTGTATGGAGAGGACATCCGTGCGCGGGCTTATGTGACGTCGGACGCCTTGCGGGGCGAACAGATGCTGCGGCCTGACTTTACCGTTCCAGTGGTGCAAATGCACATGGAACACGGGGCCGAACCTGCGCGATATGCGTATGCGGGCGAGGTGTTTCGCCGTCAGGAAGAAGACATCACACGGCCTAGCGAGTTTATGCAGGTGGGATACGAGGTGTTTGACCGCGAGAACCCGGCGGCGGCGGATGCCGAGGTGTTTGCCCTGTTCAAAGAGGTTCTGGCACCCTTGGGATTACGAGCAGCCACGGGGGATATGGGTATCCTGATGGCTGCGGTGCGGGGGCTGTCGACGACGGACCGGCGTAAGGCAGCTTTGCTGCGCCATATCTGGCGGCCAAAACGGTTTCGGGCGTTGCTGGAACGGTTCGGCGGCAAGGTGAAAGTGCCAGCGGCGCGGGCGGCTTTGTTGGCGAGCGAGGATGCATTGGCAGATGCCGCACCGTTTAACGGATTGCGCAGTCGGGACGAGATTGAAGCGCGGATCGCTACCTTAAAAGATGATGCGGCCCAGCCGCCCATTTCCGATGGCGAGGCTGCAATTCTGGACGACATCCTGAACTTGCGGGAAAAAGCGCCAATGGTGCTGGAGCGGCTGCGCGACATTGCGGTTGATCTGCCTACGATCACGCCTGCGGTCGAAATGATGGACGCCCGCCTGACGGCGATGGCGGCACGCGGTGTGGATGTGGATGCGCTGGATTTTGAAGGCTCCTACGGGCGCACCACGCTGGAATATTACGACGGGTTTGTGTTTGGCTTTTATGCCGAAGCGCGGCCTGATTTACCTGCCGTGGCTTCGGGTGGACGGTACGATGCGCTGACCCGTGTATTGGGACAAGGGCGCAGTATTCCGGCGGTGGGCGGCGTGATCCGGCCCGAACTGGTGAAGGCGCTGGGGGATCGGACATGACGGTAAAACTGGGCGTGCCCTCAAAGGGGCGGTTGATGGAAAAGACGTTTGGCTGGTTTGGTAAACGTGGCGTGGGCTTGCGACGCACGGGATCGGACCGCGAGTATGCGGCGGCGGTTGACGGGGTTGAGGGCGTTGAACTGGTGCTGCTGTCAGCGGGTGAAATCCCGCGCGAATTGGCGGCGGGGCGTATCCATCTGGGCGTGACCGGATCGGACCTTGTGCGCGAAAAACTGGCGGCCTGGGATACACAGGTCGACGAGGTGCAGTTGATGGGGTTTGGCCATGCCGATCTGATTATCGCGGTGCCCAAATGCTGGGTCGATGTGGACACGCTGGATGATCTGGATGCAGCGGCAGCGGCGTTTCGCAAGGCGCACGGGTTCCGGATGCGGGTCGCCACGAAATACCACCGTCTGGTGCGGGAATTTTTGCGCGACAACGGGGTTGCCGATTACCAGTTGGTCGATAGCCAAGGGGCGACCGAGGGCACGGTGAAGAACGAAACAGCCGAGGCTGTGGCGGATATCACGTCAAGCGGCGAGACGTTGCGGGCGAACCATTTGAAGCTGCTGTCGGACGGGTTGGTGCATAAATCGCAGGCGACGTTGTTTCGGTCACGCAAGGCGATCCTGTCAGATCAGGACCGTGTGGCGCTGGCGGCAATACTGGATAACTTGACCTGAAGGGGTTTGAGATGGAAGACCAACGCGAGCAGGTGATTTTTGACGAGGAGATTAACCGGCGCGAGGTTCCGGCGCTTAAAATGCACAAAATGGTGCTGGGCGAAGGTGGCGAGGGGCTGTTTGCCGCTGGTGTTGCCGACATGGATTTCAAAGCGCCTGATGTGGTGCTGGCGGCGATGCAAAAGCGGCTGGAACACGGAGTTTTTGGCTATGAGGCGATGCCGGATGGTTTGATGCCTGCGCTGTGTGAGTGGCAGGAAAAGCGGCATGGTTGGGCGCTGGATGCAGCGCATATTTTGCGGGCTCCGAATGTGCTGAATATTTTGGCGATCGCGGCGTCTTTGTTTACGGACGCGGGCGACGGGGTGATCGTGCAGCCGCCGGTGTTTTTTGATTTCTATGATATTCTAGAAGAAAACGGTCGGCGTTTAATTTCCAACCCTTTGATCCTGAAGGATGGTCGTTATACGATGGATTTCAACGGGTTGGAGCAGTTGGCGGCTGACCCAAAAACCAAAATGATCTATCTGTGTAATCCGCATAATCCGGTCGGGCGGGTCTGGACGCGCGATGAATTGCAGCGGC
>JAFLKA010000391.1 GCA_022712735.1 Marinosulfonomonas sp.
AAACGCTGGGGCATGTTGATCGACGTGAACAAATGCGCGACCGACTGCAACGCTTGCGTCAAAGCCTGTTCGGTTGAGAACGGCTGGAAGATGGATGGCAATCCGGAAACCGACGCGCAGTGGATCCGCAAGGTCGACCTGACCCACAAACAAACCGGCCGCGAAGCATCCCTGCCGATGATGTGCCAGCACTGTGAAGAGCCGCCCTGCGTGGACGTGTGCCCGACGGGCGCGTCGTTCAAGCGGGCCGACGGCATTGTTCTGGTGGACAAGCACACCTGCATCGGTTGTCGATATTGCATGATGGCGTGCCCGTTCAAGGCGCGCTCGTTCGTGCATGAGGATGTGGAGGATCAAAAGGCCCACGCCCCACGCGGCAAAGGCACCGTCGAGAGCTGCACGCTGTGTGTGCACCGGGTCGATAAGGGCGGTATTCCGGCCTGTGTTGAATCATGTTCGGCCACGGGCCACGGCGCAATGATGTTTGGCGATCTGAATGATCCGGCCAGCGACATTGCGCAGGCCTTGAATAATTATGCCTCGGTCGGCCTGCGGGATGATCTGCGGCTAAACCCCGGCGTTCGATATTCGAACCTGTAAGGGAATGGAGACTGATTAAATGGAGCGCATTGTCTATCGTGAGGTGAAACCCACCCCGACCATCTGGATGATTGGTGCCCTGATGGGCGCGTTCATTTTGGCGGCTGGCCTGTCGGTTCTTTATATCGAGCACCACGGTCACATCGTCACCGGCATGAACAACCAGATCGTCTGGGGCCTGCCGCATGTGTTTGCGATTTTCCTGATCGTTGCGGCCTCGGGCGCGCTGAATGTGGCCTCGATTGCGTCGGTGTTTGGCAAGATTGAAAACAAACCGATGGCGCGCTATTCCGGCCTGTTGTCGATTGCTTTACTGGCCGGTGGGCTAGGGGTTCTGGTGCTGGACCTTGGACGGCCTGACCGCTTGATCATCGCGATGACCACCTATAATTTTACATCCATTTTCGCGTGGAACATCATATTATATAACGGTTTCTTTGCCGTTGTCGGCGCATATCTGTTCGTTCAGATGGCCCGTGGCATCGCGCCGGAAGTGGTCCGCGCCGTCGGCACGGCGGCCTTCGTTTGGCGGCTGGCATTGACCACCGGCACGGGCTCGATCTTTGGCTGGCTGGTGGCGCGTCCCGGCTATGACGCCGCGATTATGGCGCCGCTGTTTATCATCATGTCGTTCTCGTTCGGGCTGGCGTTTTTCATTCTGGTGCTGGGCACCACCTTCCCGTTGACGGGGCGCTATATCGGGCCAAATCTGGTGAAACGTTTGGGCCGGTTGCTGGGCGTGTTCGCGGTAGCGGTGCTGTATTTCACCGTCGTGCGGCACCTATCCAACTTCTATGCCGCCGAGCATGGCGACTTTGAACGCTTCATCCTGTTTGGCGACACCATATTCACCCCGCTGTTCTGGATCGGACAGGTGTTGATCGGTGGCATTATTCCCGCTGCAATCCTGCTGCGCCACGCCGAAAAAACCAGCAAGGGGCAGGTGCTGTTTGCATCGGTCCTTATTATCCTTGGCGGCTTTGCGCATCTTTATGGCATCATCATTGGTGGTCAGGCCTTTCCGCTGGAAATATTCCCCGCGTATGATGTGACCAGCACGTTCTCTGACGGTGTGATCAACAGCTACACCCCCTCGATTTACGAATGGGCTTTGGGGCTGGGTGGTGTTGCGCTGGCGGTGATGATTGCCGGTATGGGCGTGGTGGCTTTGCGTATTTTGCCAATGACGCTGTCTGATGCGAATATTGATCCTACCGAGCCTGATTTCTGATAGGTTGGTGCGAAACAAGATTTCGACCCAAGGATAGCGATATGCAGAACCTACACCCTTTTGCCTGCGTTACGCGCGGCCAAGACACCTTGTTCGTTAGGGGCTAGGGCATGGCACGTTTCATGATCGCGGCGGCGCATAAATCATCGGGTAAAACCGTGATCAGCACCGGACTTGCGGGGGCGCTGACGGCGCGGGGCGATGTGGTGCAGTGCTTTAAAAAGGGGCCGGATTATATTGATCCGATGTGGCTGGCGGCGGCCAGCGGGCGGCCCTGTTACAACCTTGATTATAACACCATGCCAGCCGGTGAATTTACCGCCTTGATGTGTGACCGCGCCCGTGGTGCGGATGTGGCGATGATCGAGGCCAACAAGGGGCTGTTTGACGGGGTGAAACTGGATGGCACGGATGCCAATTCGGCGCTGGCCAAGGTGACGCAGACGCCCGTTATTCTGGTGATTGACACAGGCGGCATGACCCGCGGGATTGCGCCACTGCTGCAAGGTTATCAAGCGTTTGACGAGGTGAACATCGCCGGTGTGATCTTGAACAAGGTTGGCGGGTCGCGCCATGAGGGCAAGCTGCGAGCGGCGGTGGAAGCCTACACCGATATCCCCGTTATTGGTGCTGTCGGGCGCAATCCGGCGCTTGATATAGGCGAGCGGCATCTGGGCCTGACCACGCCGAGTGAAACCGCGCATCTGGACACAAAGATCGCGGAAATATCGCGGATTGTTGGTGGGCAGGTCGATTTGGACGAATTGATGCGAATAGCGGCCACAGCGCCCGTTCTGGATGTGGCCTCACCATCGACGGTTGCAGCGCGGTTCAACGGCTTGCGGATTGGCTACGCTCTGGATCGGGCCTTCGGGTTTTATTACGCCGATGATCTGGATGCTTTTGCGACGTTGGGGGCCGAGCTGGTCCCGTTCAACGCACTGTCGGACACGGCACTGCCCGATGTTGACGGGCTGTTTCTGGGCGGTGGATTTCCGGAAACCCAGATGGCCGCCCTGTCGGCTAATACCGCGCTGCGTGGGCAGATCAAACAGGCGCTGGAGGCCGGAATGCCGTGTTACGCGGAATGCGGCGGGTTGATGTATCTGTGCCGCAGCATGGCGTGGCATGGCGAGACCCATGAGATGTGTAATGTGGTGGGCGCGGACGCTGTGATGTGCAAACGACCGCAGGGGCGTGGATTGGTGGAATACACCACCACACCTGACCACATTTGGGGGCAACGTGACGGTGTGGCCCATGCGCACGAGTTTCATTACGCGCGGTTGGATAATGTGGATGCGGGCACGAAGTTCGGCCGTAAGATAACCCGTGGCAATGGCATTGACGGGGCCAATGACGGCATTGTAACGGGTAATGTTCTGGCCGGGTTTTGCCATCAGCGAAATACGTTGGCTAACCCGTGGATCATGCGGTTTCTGGATTTTGTGCAACGGGTGAAA
>JAFLKA010000188.1 GCA_022712735.1 Marinosulfonomonas sp.
ACCTGTTCGTTCTGCACATGCAGGTGCATCAGGCGCGCAAGGCGAAACAGCGCATAGCCCGCCAACATCAGAACCGGGAACATCACAACAGTGATCGCCTCGACGCTCCAGTTGTCAAACCGGCCAACACTTCGGAAGAAAATGTTCAGCCCCAGCAACAACCCTAAAGATGCACTAAAAAACCGCCCCTTGCGCCGCAGCGCCGGCATCAGGTTTAGCGGCGGCACGATATGCTCGCTTTTCGGGAATATCCGCGAGCCCAGCCAACGCGCCAACAGAAAAACAATGCCCAACGCAACAAATGCCGACAACGCAATGTCGCTGCGCACGCCGATCAGCTCGGTCGCATAAATCGCCTCGACCAGCAGCAGCAAACCGACCAACGGCAAGGCCAGCTGCGCCAGCGACAACATAAACGCTGCCACCCAGCGCCCCGCGGTGCGGTTTTTGGCCTGCACCGCGAATGTCAGACGCTCCATCCAGTAGCGCCCGCGTAGCAGCAAGACCAATGCAATCAGCAACAAGACAGCAATCACCGGCAGGTTTTCTTGCAGTAAAACCTGCTGTGTCGGACTGGCCCAGGCGGCTGTTAATTCCTTGCTTACGTTTCGTCTCGTTTGCAGGACCGTATCCAGTCCCTCTTTCCAAAGTGACGGGTTTAACGGCGACGGCCCGCGCTCCAGCAAGGCATCTGTTTGGCGGCCGCGGATAATCTCGTCGACACCACGGATCAATCCATCGGCGCGGCTATAGGCCACTTCGGCAGTCTTTGCCGGTGCACGCAGTTGCGCCATCCGCGTGTCCATTCCGATGCGTTGCGCGGCAATTTCGGGCGCCTCTTCGCCCCCTTCCGACTTTGGCCCCAGCGCATCAATCTGCGCCTGAAGCGTCTGGATGCTGCCCTTGTTGGTGCTTTGCGCCGTCAGGAACTTCTCGCGCCATGTCACCAGTTGACTGCGCAATTCTTCCAGCGCCGGGGTCGAGGCCCGCCCCGCCTCGATCGCCTCTTCTGCCCGTCGCGCGGTCTGCTCCCATGCCGACAGGGTGTTGACGATGGTTTTCTCGTAGCTGCCCGATTGGCTGGAACTGGAACTTGACCCAGAACTTTGCGCGTGGGTTTGGACCGCACCAAAGGCGGTCGTGATCAGAACAAGCAGGCTGAATAGAAAGTTACGCATCAGGATTCAAACACCTCGGGCAATTTCGGGGTGGATTTAGCCAGCCATTCAGGCACCGGCAGATCCTTTTCACGCAAAAAGGCGGGGTTGAACAGTTTCGACTGATAGCGCGTGCCGTAATCACACAGCATCGTCACAATCGTATGTCCGGGGCCCATTTCACGCGCCATGTGGATCGCACCGGCAATATTGATGCCGCTTGACCCCCCCAGAACCAGCCCCTCGTGCTGCACCAGATCAAAGATGATCGGCAATGCCTCAACGTCGGGAATGCGGTAGGCCATGTCGACCTTTAGCCCCTCAAGGTTTTTGGTGATCCGCACCTGCCCGATCCCCTCGGCAATCGAGCCACCCTCGGAGGCCAATTCGCCGGTGGTGTAATAACTGAACAGCGCGGCCCCTTCAGGGTCGGCAATGGCGATTTTCACATCGCGCGATTTGGCCCGCAACGCGTCGGCCACGCCCGCCAATGTGCCGCCCGATCCAACAGCACAAACAAAGCCGTCAATCGCGCCGCCGGTCTGGTCCCAAATCTCGGGGCCGGTGGTTTCAATGTGGGATTGGCGGTTAACTACGTTATCAAACTGGTTTGCCCAGATCGCGCCGTTTGGTTCGGTTTGTGCCAGTTTTTCGGCCAACCGGCCCGAATAACGCACAAAATTGTTCGGATTCTTATAGGGTGCGGCGGGCACTTCGATCAGATGCGCACCGGCAAGGCGCAGCATATCCTTCTTTTCCTGACTTTGGGTTTCGGGGATCACAATCACAGTTTTGAACCCCATCGATGCCCCGATCAGCGCCAGACCAATGCCGGTGTTGCCCGCCGTGCCCTCGACAATGGTGCCACCGGGTTGCAACGTGCCCCGCGCCACCGCATCCTTGATCATAAACAGCGCCGCGCGGTCCTTGACCGACTGACCAGGGTTCATGAATTCCGCCTTGCCCAGAACCTCGCATCCCGTGGCCTCGCTCGCGGCCCGAAGCCGGATCAACGGTGTGTTTCCGATCGAGTGTTCCAGATCGCTGCAAATATCCATAACCGCCCCCAAAATGCCTGCCCCTATATCTAGGCAGACCGCACGGTGAACTCAAGCGTTGAACTCAAGCGTCTCGGCGCAACCTATCACGGTTTCTTGCCAGCCAGTAGGCGGCCAGTATCAACGGCTGGTTGGTTGCCTGTCCGGTGTCGACAAAGTCCATCAGGGCATCAAAGGATAATATCCGGCTCAGAATATCCTCGCTCTCGCTATCCAGGCCTGCAATCCCGCCGTCGACCCCCGCCAGATCACAAAGACCCAGATAGCAATAATAAAATTCGCTCGATGCCCCCGGTGACGGGTAAGCAGCCGCAATTGGCTCCAGTTTGTGCAATGTCAGCCTCGCCTCTTCCTCGCATTCGCGTTTTGCGGCCTCCTCGGGGGTTTCCCCCACATCTATATGGCCAGCAACCGGCTCCAGGCTCCACGGATATTCGGCACCTCGGGCGTAAGGCCCGATACGGAATTGTTCGACCAACAACACGCAATCGCGCACAGGATCATAAGGCAGCACAATCGCCACATCAAAACCGACAAAGGTGGCGCGATCCAGCAGATCACCCATCTCGCCGTTGAATTTACGGTAGCGGATGTCAAATTCCTGCATCGCGTAAAAGTTGCTATAGGCCATGCGGGAGTTGGCAACCGCCACATCCGCGCGGCTGTGCGTGGTGGCGATGGATGGTTTGCCCGCCTCGGCCTGCCCCCTGATATAAGAGGCCGCACGCCTGCGGATTGCAGGAAACCTTTTGCCCAGCTCTTGCGCCGTGATCTGGTCGAAATACCCCATCACCTCAATAGCGGCCTGAACCGTAAAATCGCCCCACTCATCCGCCCAACTGTCCAGCACCCAAGGATCACCGCGCGGCGGCACATCCGTGGGGAAATACACATCCGCATCATGGAATCCGGTCGCGGTTGTGATGGTGAGCGGGCGTAGATCATAGTCAAACCCGCCCTCGTAGAAATCCAGTCGCGCCACATCCCGCGCCGATAGCCCCGTCAGATACAGCCCCTTGGCCGCCGCAGCTTTTTGCGCAACCAGCATCGGATGCGCCTGCCCTTTGACCCAGTATGACGCGAAATGCGGCAGGGTCGCATCCTGAATCTGCCCCGATTCAAGCGGGCCGCCCAGAACGACCTCTAGCAACGAACGATGCGCTAACGTACCGTAAAAGAACATATTTTTCACGCTCTATGCAAAGCGGTGCTCGGCCTTGCCGCTTACAACAGCGATAACCATCCCGCTGAAAAACAGAGTGCCGAGGATCTCGGGGGTGGCCATTATTGTCCCGTATTTGATCATCAACTGGAACACTCCGACCACGGCCTCGACCGGACCATCATAGCGTTTGCGTAACGACAGTTTCAGCATTTCGATAATCGAATGGGCCAACAGTACCCAGAATACAATCGCAACCGTTGCGGTTATTCCTGACGTAATCGAGGCGCTCAACGTCGGGTGTGCGCGCGGCCCCATCATCAGCCAGCCCAGAACAAAGCCAAACAAGGCATTGAATTCGGAAAACCGCCCAAAAGCCGTGCCCTCGGGCAACAACGGTTTGAACATTTCCGATGCAAACCACACAAGTATGGCAAATAACACTGCCCCAACGGCACGTCCTGCTGATGGCATCTATCCAGCCTCCAATTTCAGTTGCGCGATAGTCCCTGTCTTAGGGTCAGGACCTATTAATCCTGCCCCACTGGCACTATTTTCCCGAAATATCAGCGGTTTGGGGCGCGCCGTCAACAGTAGTTCTGTTTTCAAGCGACCCAAGCCGTTGAGATGAAGGGAAAATAGCGTCCTTAAGGATTTGACGGATTTTCCCCGTGGAAACATCTTAACTCATTAATAATCAACCAGATTATCTGCCTCGCTAAGCCATCCCACAAGCAAAATCCGCTCAAACCAGTGGGGCAGGATTAATAGGTCCTGACCCTAAATCGTTTGGTCAAGCGCTGTGATCAGCGTATCGATTTCCGCTTTGGAAGTGTAATGCACAAAGCTCAATCGCAAAACGCCCTTATCTGGGTCAATGCCCTGCGCCTGCAACGCCCGCACCGCGTAAAAATCGCCGCCACTGGCCATGATCCCCTTCGCGGCCAGCGCCGTTGCCACAGCTTCGGCATTGCCCGCCAGCTCGACCGCAATCGTCGGAGCGCGTCCCTCGGCCTGCGCAGGGCCCAGCAATCGGGCCGAATTTTTCTGCCCCAGATAATCCAGCAATGGCTGCATCAGCACAGTTTCCGCCTCGCGCATCAATCCATGCACCGCAGCAGCCCGCCCCGACGCATTGGCCTTGGCATCAAAGTGATGCGCATATAGTTGATCCACGTAATCCGCCATCCCCGCACAGGCTGCAATTTGCGCATGGTCCGGCCCCGCAGGGGTAAACCGTTTATAGAGGCTATCAGCGTTGAAATAATGCCCCTGATTGGGCAATTCCATTCCCAAGGCGCGGCGGATCACCAGAATGCCCTGATGCGGGCCGTAGGTTTTATAGGCCGAAAACATATAGATGTCCGCGCCGATTTCATCAACATTAACAAAACCATGCGGCGCATAGCTAACGCCATCGACGCAAGCGTAGGCCCCGTGATCGCGCACCATCTTGCAAATAGCGGCAACATCGTTGATTTCACCGACCACGTTCGAGCAATGCGGGAAGCACACCAGCTTGACCTTATCGTCCAGCAGATTGGCCAGATCAGCGGTGTCCAGATGCCCCGTTTCAGGGTCCATCTGCCATTCCCGCACCTCATAGCCCTCTTCAGCCAGTCGGCGCCACGGGCCGGTGTTGGCCTCGTGATCCTGATTGGTGACGATAATCGCGTCCCCCGGCGTCAGATGCTGACGGAACGCCTGCGCCAGAACATAGGTGTTCTGCGTGGTCGATGGCCCGAATGACAACTCGTCCGTGTCCACCCCCATCATCGCCGCCAGCCGCACCCGCGCCTCGTCCATTTCTTCGCCACCCAGACGCGACGCCTCATAGGGCGCATAAGGCTGCACCTTGCGGCTGTGATAAAACCGGAACAGACGGTCAATCACCGGCTTGCAGGTATAACTGCCCCCCGCACTTTCAAAGAACGCCTGCCCTTGCAAGGAAGGCTCGTTAAACGCAGGGAACTGGCCCCGCACAAATTCCAAATCTAGCTGCATATCGCCCTCAAAAGATTAGCTCCGACCAAATGGGTCAGGGCCACTTTGTCTATGTTTCAACGCCGCATCAAGCCGCTATTTACCGGACAAACGCAAATATGCGCACCTATATGCGGCAACACAGATCAACCGCAGCCCTCGCCGCCGGATACAGATCATCTGCCGAACACCCGGTGCGGGCCCGCACCATCAACCCGCGCGCGGTGGCGGCCAGCATCACGCCCAGATCACCGGCCGTGGGTGTGGTGGGGATTTGCCCCTTGGCCTGTGCCTTTGCAATGCGCACAGCCAGTGTATGTTCAACCTTGTCAAAGGCGCGCGTCAGCCTGTCACGCAGCTGTAAATTACACCCTGCCGTATCGGCCAAGGCGGTGGCAACCAGACAGCCCAGCGTTTCCTGATCGCGGGTTGCAAAATCGACCACCCCGTTCAGGAACGCCGCAAGGTCCAGCCGCAAATCGCCATCACCCGCCAAATGCTGCATCACCGGCGCAAAGCGCACATCGCTGTAATGGGTGATGGTGGCGGCAAACAGCCCCTGTTTGTCACCAAACATCTGGTACAGGCTGGCCCGCGGCACGTTCATCGCACGGCACAACACATCGATCGAGGCCGCAGCATACCCTTGTGCCCAGAAAACCCGCATCGCGGCCTCCAGCGCTGTGGTCTGGTTAAACCCTCTCGGGCGGCCACGTTGTCGAGCAGTGGATCGAACGGCGGGCCTCTGATCACTTATTTTTGAACTCATCGTTCTTAAAATAGCTGGAGTTTATGGATTTTGCAATATATGAAACGGTCATTCTGTAATTAAAGGACACTGAAATGACACGCACACAACTGCTCGACATCACCCCCGTCACACTGCAAACCGCAACCGGCGAGGTGGCGGAAATCCTGAAAGCCACCCAAGCCAAATTCGGCTTCATCCCCAATATGTATGGCTACATGGGCGCTCTGCCGGGCGTTTTGACCGGCTATATCGCTTCCTATAGTGATTTCCGCGAAAACTCCGGCTTTACCCCTGCCGAACAAGAGGTCGTTTTCCTAAGCGTGAGTGCGGTGAACGGCTGCACCTATTGCACCGCCGCCCATTCGATGATTGCCGATAAAATGTCAGGCGTGCCCGCCGACAGCCTTGCCGCCCTGCGGGGTGGCAAAACCCTGCCCGACGCCAAACTGGATGCTTTGGCCACGTTCACCCGCACAATGGTCGAAAAGCGCGGGATGCCGGATAAGGCCGAAGTCGACACGTTCCTTGCCGCAGGGTTCACATCGCAGCATGTGTTGGGCATTGTCCAAGCCATCGCCTGCAAAACCTATTCAAACTTTGTGAACCATCTGGCCGCCACCGAAGTGGACGCGGCATTTGCAGATTATAAGGTCACGGCATAAAACTGGCGGGGGGCGTTTTCTGCCCCCCGCTTTGCGCACAGCTTTTCCTATTCTGGCCTGCATGACATATACCCCATTGACGACAGCCCGCATCGGGTAAAAGCTTTGCCTGACAGAACAAAGCGTTTTGCGTTTATCTGAAACAGGCACCGAAAGGGAAAACAATGTTTCGTTGGGGTATCTTATCAACCGCTAAAATCGGCCGCGATCAAGTGCTGCCCGCCATGGCAGATGCACATAATTGCGTCATTTCCGCCATTGCCAGCCGTGACGGCACCCGTGCCCGCGCATTGGCCGACCGTTTTGGCGCCCCACACGCGTTTGACAGTTACGACGCCCTTCTGGCCAGCGACCATATTGATGGCGTCTACATCCCG
>JAFLKA010000058.1 GCA_022712735.1 Marinosulfonomonas sp.
GTGATAACCAGAAACGAGCGCCCTTCGGACCGCAGAGCATTCACACCCTCGGCCACCAGTTTCATCGCGTCCACATCCAGCCCTGAATCGGTTTCATCCAGAATGCACATCTTTGGCTCCAGCATCGCCATCTGCAAAATCTCGTTGCGCTTTTTCTCGCCGCCCGAGAAGCCGACATTGACGGGACGTTTCAACATCTCGGCGTCGATTTTCAACGATTTCGCCTTGGCGCGAATGTCCTTCAGGAATTCACCCGCCGACAATTCATCCTCGCCGCGCATTTTGCGTTGCGAATTCACCGCCGTGCGCAAGAATGTCATGTTGCCCACACCCGGTATTTCCACGGGGTACTGAAACGCCAAAAACAGCCCCAGTGCGGCACGCTCTTCCGGCTCCAGCTCCAACAAGTTCTGGCCCAGCAAAGTGGCAGACCCATCCGTCACCTCATAACCCGCGCGCCCCGACAGCACATATGACAGGGTCGATTTCCCCGACCCGTTCGGCCCCATGATCGCATGCACCTGACCCGCGCCGATTTCCAGATCGACACCTTTAAGGATTTGCTTGTCTTCATCTTCAAGTTTGACGTGTAGGTTATTGATATTTAACATTTTAAGTCCTTTTGCCATTGGGCACACCCAAAGCATCAAATGCTTCGAATATCATTTTCTTCATATCTTCGTGTAAAGGCTGAGTGGCTCTGCCATACGTTTCTCGAACCCAATGCTCTATTTCTTTTTGTATCGGCATCTACCCAACAGACCCCTCAAGCGAAATCGCCACCAGCGCCTGTGCTTCCATGGCAAATTCCATCGGCAGCGCTTGCAGCACTTCCTTGGCAAAGCCGTTGACGATCAGCGCCACCGCTTCTTCTTCACCCATGCCGCGCTGGCGACAGTAAAACATCTGTTCGTCATCCACCTTGGACGTCGTCGCCTCATGCTCCACGCGGCTACTGTTATTTTTCACCTCGATATAAGGCACCGTATGCGCCCCGCATTTATCGCCGATCAGCAGACTGTCACACTGGGTGTAATTGCGCGAATTCTGCGCCTTTGGATGCATCGAAACCAGCCCGCGATAGGTGTTCTGCGCGTGGCCCGCCGAAATCCCTTTGGACACGATGCGCGATTTGGTATTTGCACCCAGATGCACCATTTTGGTGCCGGTATCGGCTTGCTGGTAATTGTTGGTGATGGCGATCGAGTAAAACTCGCCTTGCGATCCATCGCCACGCAAAATGCAGCTTGGATATTTCCACGTCACGGCCGATCCGGTCTCGACCTGCGTCCACATGATTTTGGCGTTGTCCCCACGGCAATCGGCCCGCTTGGTGACAAAATTGTAAATCCCGCCCTTGCCGTTCTCGTCACCCGGATACCAGTTTTGCACCGTGGAATATTTCACCTCGGCATCTTCCTCGATGATGATCTCGACCACCGCCGCGTGCAGCTGCGCCACATCGCGTTTGGGGGCGGTGCAGCCCTCCAGATAGCTGACATAACTGCCTTTATCGGCAATAATCAGAGTGCGTTCAAACTGGCCGGTGTTTTCGGCGTTGATACGGAAATAGGTCGATAGCTCCATCGGACAGCGCACGCCGGGCGGGATATAAACGAATGATCCGTCCGAAAAAACAGCGCTGTTCAGCGTGGCGTAAAAGTTGTCAGACACCGGAACCACGGTGCCCAGATACTTTTTCACCAGCTCGGGATGTTCGCGGATCGCTTCCGAAATCGAGCAGAAAATCACCCCCGCCTCGGCCAGCTCCTTCTGGAACGTGGTGCCCACAGACACGCTATCAAACACCGCATCGACCGCCACTTTGCGCCCCTCGGCAGGGGCAGCCTCGGCCCCCTCGACACCGGCCAAAATCATCTGCTCGCGCAGCGGAATGCCCAGTTTCTCGTAAGTCGCCAACAGCTTCGGATCAACCTCGTCCAGCGACTTGGGCTTCACCTCCATCGATTTGGGTCGCGCGTAATAATAGATGTCCTGAAAGTCGATATCAGGGTAATTCACCATCGCCCATGTCGGCTCTTTCAACTTGCCCCAACGCTCGAACGCCGCCAGACGCCATTCCAGCATCCATTCGGGTTCTTCGTTCTTCTCGGAAATCAGCCGCACGATATCGGTGTTCACACCCTTGGGCGCGTATTCCATCTCGATATCGGTTGCCCAGCCGTATTTGTAATTATCAGCAAGGCTACGCACCGCATCAACGGTTTCTTCTTCAACGCCTTCTTTGGCTATCATTTTGCTCGTCGCCGCCATCAGATTTTCCTTTTACGCCCGCCGCGCTTTGAATTTTCCCAACTGTCCGCGCCATGCTTTGGCAAAGCGCGTTACATCATCCTTCGTCGTCAATGGGCCAATCG
>JAFLKA010000291.1 GCA_022712735.1 Marinosulfonomonas sp.
TTTGGGGCGGGGCGGGGAAACGGACATGAATACAGCCTTAGTTTTACTACCCCTAGAATACACAAAAACTCATTTGCGCCAAGCCTACACAGCTGTTTATCTCGCACCAACCAGACAGGAGCCATTGATGACCCACCTCACACACCGCCCATGGGTGCCCGCCGCCATTGAAAGCTATATTCAGGATATCGCCAGCCAAACCGCTGCTGCTGCCAGCGGTGACACCGAGGCGCGTTTGAACACCCTGATCGGTGAAAACCGCCAAATCCACGAACGGGACTGCTTCAACCTAAACCCCGCCACCAACGTGATGAACCCGCGTGCCGAAGCCATGCTCGCCTCCGGTCTCGGCACCCGCCCATCGCTTGGCTACCCCGGTGATAAATACGAAATGGGGCTAGAGGCGATGGGCGAGATCGAGGTGATCGCCGCCGAGCTTGCCGCCGAAATCTTCAACGCCAAATACGCCGAAATCCGCGTGCCATCCGGTGCGATTGCCAACCTCTATGGCTTCATGGCGCTCACCAAAGCCGGTGATCATATCATCACCCCGCCAGCCAGCATTGGCGGCCATGTCACCCACCATGCGGATGGATGCGCTGGCCTATACGGGCTGATCAGCCATGATGCGCCGGTAAACGCTGATGGCTACACCATCGACGTTGATGCCCTGCGTGCGCTTGCGCAAAAAGTGAAACCAAAGCTGATCACCATCGGTGGGTCGCTCAATCTGTTCCCCCATCCCGTGGCTGAAATCCGCGCCATCGCCGATCAGGTCGGCGCGCACCTGTTGTTTGACGCCGCCCACCAATGCGGCATTATCGCGGGCGGTGCCTGGGACAACCCGCTGGATCAGGGCGCGCATCTGATGACGATGAGCACTTACAAAAGCCTAGGTGGGCCGCCCTCCGGCCTGATCGTCACCAATGACGCGGCCATTGCCCAGCGCCTTGACGCTATCGCATATCCCGGCATGACCGCCAATTTCGATGCTGCCAAATCCGCCGCCCTTGCCCTGACCATGCTGGACTGGCGCGATTATGGCGCAGATTACGCCGCCAAAATGGTCTCGCTGTCCCGCGCACTGGCCGAGGCCCTAGCCGCCGAGGGCCTGCCAATCTTTGCCGCCAATCAAGGCTTCACCACCTCGCACCAGTTCGCCATACGCGCGGCCGATTTCGGCGGTGGTCAAACGGCCTCCAAAACCCTGCGCCGCGCGGGCTTCCTTGCTTGCGGTATCGGCCTGCCGATTGACCCTGTTGCGGGCGACATGAACGGTTTGCGTTTTGGCACCCCCGAACTGGTGCGCTGGGGCATGGACGAAACCGATGCCCCCCGCATGGCCGCCCTGATCGCAAGCGCCCTGCGCCGCAATGATCCAGAAGCGCTCGCCACTGAGGTTGCCGAATGGCGTGCCACCTTCAAAACCCTGCACTACATCCGCCCCTAACTTCTTCTTGCTTCAAATACCTGCCCGCGCGGCAGCGCATAAAATCTCTTATGCTCCGTGCCCGCCAGCATAACCGTTGCGGGCGGGCGACTGCCAGCCTTTCAGCATCCCCGCTACAGGTTCAAACACCTCAACCAACAGCGGATAACACGCCGCCCCATCACTTGAATGCTCCGCCGAACAATCCCCACCCGGACAGGCAGACAAAGCGCCCAACAGATCAATTTCGGCGAAAAATTCCAGATAATCCCCAACCCGCACAGGGCTGGATTTCATAAAATACTGCCCTGTGTCTCGGGTGAACCCCGTGCACATAAACACGTTCAAAACGTCATGCACATGGCGCTCGGCCTCGGCCACTGTCACCCCGATTTCATCGGCCAGCGCACGGGTCAGGTTGGAGTGGCAACAGTGATGATACTGCCCACCCGTCAACAGGTTATGGGTATAGGGATCACAGCGCGTGCCAATCACATCATGCACCGCCCCACCAAACGCATCGATCCCGTACCAATCCAGCGTATCCCTGATGATCGTGGCCATCGGACGAAGCTGCGGAAAACTGCTCCACATCCTGTCGCCGGTGGTTAAATGCGTCCCGTGCAGCGCCCGCGTTTTGCCGCTGTAAAACCTCTCGTCCAGATCGTTAGCGTTCCACAGATTCAAATCGCCAACCTGCGATCCCTCGACACAGCTGATGCGAAAAAACTGCCCCGCGCCTGCGCGAAAACAGGCAGCCTCACGCGGCGCAACCACAACCTCCGACACCTTCACCGCCTCTTTTCGCGCGGCGTGATACAGGTCCATATCCGGCGTTGGCAGCGTTTCATGCGGATAGCATATCACCGGCGCGATTGCACGACGCGCCTCGGCATCTACAGGAATAGCCATATCAGATTCACCCTTCATTTGTCCGTTGTTCGCACCCGGATCAGACATCCATCCTTCAACCGGATCGACACCTTTTGGCCCAGCATCAGTCAACCTGTTGCGCAAGGCCCAAGCCGCCTGAACCGCACAAAGCAAAGCATCCAGCGCATCGCCTTTAGGGTCATCGCACAGCTCAGGATCGGCCCGCACCCGCAACCCATATAGCACGCGGCCCCGCGCCCCGCACAGCGCCGTAAAAATCTCGCGCCGTGCACCCGCCATCTCCTCGGTTTGCTTACTACGCACATCATTCTTATAGCTGCGCTTCCCGATCAAGGCACGCGCCGCCAGCCCCGGATAGGCCTCGTTACATATCCGGTCCCGATCGCCGTCTTTCAGCCCTGGAATATGGCAACCTGACTGCGCCAGCCGTGGCGCGCCCTCGTAAAACATCAGGGCAACCGGCACACCATACAGTTTTTGCGGACTGGCCCCACCTGTGCCTTTTTTCCGTCGCCCGTAAATGCTCTTTATCACCCGCAGCACGCGGTACTTTATATGCCTCAAGCACATCGCGAAATTCCTGTCGCGTCATCTTGCCAACGCCATCGACATAAGACGCCCAATCCAGCGGCCAACCGATATTTTCAACAAA